>CAKZZM010000176.1 GCA_937885465.1 uncultured Bacteroidales bacterium | reverse complement strand
TGCAAAGTTACAAAAAAGTTATCACATGTGCAAGAGTTATATTATTAAAAATCAACAAAATAATAAATGTCGGATGGGCTGTGCTGCGAATGCTTAAATAATATCAGTAGTGCATCTTTTCGCAATTAATCGGACGCGATGATGGTGAATAATTTTGATGCGTTTGCCGTGGTACATTTTTAACTTTTTTCGGTAATCCAATATGTACAGATCGTTGCGGGGGCGTCGCGCCTGTTCCGCTTCAGGGTTACTATACCCTTGCTATACCTTTCCGCTATCTATACATACGAAAAGACGGCGCACACGATTAGTGTACACCGCCTTTAGCGTTGCGAATGTATTGTTTTTGCTTACCTCGCGCCCATTCGTATGAGGGGGGGTAATTTGCTGATTATAAATTAGTTGCATAGGATTAGTATATGTCAGTCTTTTACCATTTGTGCCGGCAGATTAGCAACATTCTTATGGAAAGTATTTACTACTTCGTCATAATATGGGTTATCCTTGCGCATAATCAAACCGGCATAGTAGTCCACCGACTCAAATTCAACAGATTCACTATACAAATGGAAATCACTATTATGGATATAGTTGTCGAACCACTGTTTGTATAAGCGATTACGAGCCGCTTGACGGTGATCGCGCGGGTCGCATATATACAACATGACCAACGGATTTTGACGGAAAAACTCCTCAATAATCACCGTTACCGTCTGCAATAACTTTGGATCATTGGGTGCGTGCTTCCGGTTCGCATTGCCGATATAGAAATGATACGCGTCGGACATAGCCAAGAACGTATCTTCATAAAATCCTATACGATAAACAACTCCGTAATCCGTTCTGATACGAAAGGACTTTTCATCCAACGGAATCACCCAATAAGGCGATGTCTCGTTGATTCTATCAGCCGACAACCTCATTGTAGATGCCTAATTCTTTTTCACGTTGGATAATATGCGCTTCCCACTCTTCGCGCAGATGGATCATTCTGCGGAAAGCTTCCGCACGCTCTTCGGGAGTTTTGTACTCTTTAAAAACAGGTCTGTCCATGATCGTAATTATTTATCTTTGCAACTTTCGGCTGCAAAGTTACAACTTTTTTGCGATATACGCAAGATATTCGGAAGAAGAATCCGTTTTGCATGGTATTTTGTAGGTTTAGGATAGCATTTTCGGCTGTTATATCCATCGCCCCATCGGTTTTAAAAGAGTTTGTTAATAAATGTTAATTGTATTTTTGTTTTTGCTTGTAATCTTAATCAGAGTACATTTTGTATAGGGTTACTATACCCTCAACAAACGACAAAGCGGCACCCACACAGTGTGAGTGCCGCCATAAAGCAAGCAATATTGTATTTTGCTAAATCAAGTTCCGCGAATACCACCCCCCAGGATTCTCCGCTTATTCGTAGCGAATCAGCGCGGTTTGCAAGGAGTTTGCAGGGGTTATATGTGAGGGGTTGTGAGGGCATATTTAGTATTCGATAAGTTCAAGACCTTGGTTGCGGTAAAAAGGGAAACGCGTATCGCTGGACAACAAAGGCATGTGCTCCGTAATAGCGTGTGAGATAATAACATGATCGGATGGATCACGGTGGTCTTGGGAATCATTCAGAGACAAAGTGCTATACGTATATCCTACATGGGGACGGAGTGGCATAAACTCTATGCCTAAATCATCCTCTACCGTACGTATAACATCCTCGGCGGTCTTCCAATGCTTGGATAGCATGGTCTTGTTGTTAAAATGTACCACTAATTCACGCATCGTTTCAAAACTGGCGCATAACAGCTGATTAGGGTCATCAATAAGCGACTTGACATCCTTGTCAAGCCCGTCATAATCCATAAGCATGTCGATCACGACACACGTATAAAGCATTAACCTTTTCATGCCTAATGAGCGACTTGTCTTCTGTAAAAACTGAGTTGGCTTCTCAACTCGGGGTCAGTCACCTCATAGACAAGCCCTTTGTGCGCTCTTGCATACCTGCCTGCTTTAGAGATTCTGGCAGGCGTTGTAGTTCTCTTTGTCATTGTAATTTCCATATATTACTATTAATTAGCATACAGGTCGTGCACAATAGTTGTCCCATGTCTACACTAACCCGCCGCAAAGATACACTTTTTTTATGATATACGCAAGATTTTTAGAAGAAAAATAAGTTCTGCATGCTATTTTGTAGGTTTAGGATGGTTTGGGGGGCTGATACTGCCTTTTCCCTGTAGCGGTTTTCCCGATTAACGGGAACACATAGTGTGTCGTGCACAACTTTAAAAGTTAATAAATCAGTTAATTGTATTTTGGGTTTTTGTTTAAGTTCATTCATTACATACATATTGGATTACCGAATCTTGCGATTTTACGCACTTCTGTGCGAGTACTCAAGCCTTTTCGCTAAAAATACTAAATAAATTTACTTTTTCAGCTAAAATCCTTGTGTATTCCAAATATTTGTTGTACTTTTGTAGCCGAAATTAAAAGTTCACCAGTTGGTGGACCACCATTTGGTGAACCACATAAGTGCGTATCAATTAAAAGATTAAAACGATGAAGAAAGAAGCTAATCCGTCATTTTTGTATGGAGTATCTGTAGGAGGTGATAACTTTACAGACCGCGTTCGCGAGACACGACGTCTGAAAATGAATTTTGAGAACGGACTGAATGTTATTTTGATTTCTCCCCGGCGAATGGGAAAGACATCGCTTGTTAAACATGTAGCCCAGGAGGTGGATAAAGAGATAGTTCGTACTGTGTATATGGACATCTACGACTGCCGTTCGGAATATGATTTCTACAATAAGTTTGCCGAAGCCATAATGACGCAAACCGGTTCAAAGATTGAACACACTTTGGATAATATCCGGCAGTTTCTGTCGCGAATATCCCCTAAAATAGCTATCAATCCTGACCCCACCACAGAATATTCCGTTTCGTTAGGTATCACCCCGAAAGAGTACTCCCCAGAGGAAATCCTATCACTTCCGGAACGGATGGCGGCTCACATTGGAAAGCGTATCGTTGTCTGTATAGATGAGTTTCAACAGGTAGGCGAGTGGTCCGACAGTATGCTGGCGCAGAAACGTATGCGCGGAGTATGGCAGCATCACACCCATGCGTCCTATTGCTTATTCGGTAGCCGACAGCATATGATGAACCAGCTATTCCAGAACAAGCGCATGCCTTTCTATCAGTTCGGAGAACCTAATTATCTGCAGCCTATCCCTACCGAAGATTGGATTCCCTTCATTCAATCCAAATTCGAAAAGAAAGGTCTGACAATCAGCGATACTTATGTCCGACAGATCTGCGATATCGTAGGTAATCAGTCATCCTATGTACAACAACTGTCATGGGATGTGATGCTCAATACAGAGCATGAAGTAGATAGCGAATCGTTAGAAGCCGGTGTTAATGACCTGCTCATGCAATGTACCCCGTTGTTTATGGAGCAGACAGGTGGGCTGACATCGTACCAACTCAATCTGCTGCGTGCCATTGTAGATGGTCAGCATACGCAATGGACATCCCAAGAAATACTTTCCAAATACGGCTTGGGCACCAAATCCAATGTGGCAAAAATGCAAAAAGTGATGCTTGAGCGGGATTTCATCGTTTCTACGGAACAAGGACTTTTCCTTGCTGATCCCGTAATGAAGCTCTGGCTTCAGCATCGGTAATCCAATATGTCAAAGATCGTTGCGGGTGCGTCACGCCCGCATTTTTTTGACGCATTATTGTGTATCTTAATAAGAGTACATTTTCTATAGGGATACTATACCCTTACTATACCCCTGCGCTGACTTTGCAAATTGTTTTATATGTTTATGTCCTCAAGAGTTTGGTACTCTGTAGGAGTGTGGACTTGTGCGGACAGACAGCGATAACTGTATTTATTGGATGGCTGTACGTTCAAGGGCACGACAGCACTCTGTGCGTCCAAACTCGCAGAGGGGTTTTATATGTTTTTTTCTTAAACCATATATACGAAAAGACGGCGCGCACGATTAGTGTACACCGTCTATAACGCTGCGAATGTGTTGTTTTTGCTTACCTCGCGCCCATTCGTATGGGGGGTGGGGGTGTAATTTGCTTGTTTTCAATTAGTTGCATAGGCGTTAGCGTTCATTAAGAACTAATTCAAGACCTTGCTTGGCGTAAAAAGGAAAAAGCAACTCAGGGTCGGTCGCCAAGAATACAAAGATATTGGTGTCAATGAAATAGCGCATTAAAGGAACAATCCGGCATCATTCACAACTACGCTTCCTTTCAGTCGCATTGCCGCTTCCCATGTTTTGCTGAACACCCTCTGCAAGGCATTCTGCTCTTGTTCTTTTTTGGTCTGTTCTGTTGCCATAACTACACATTTTCCAAATTACGCCGCAAAGATACTACAATTATTGGATATATGCAAGGATTAGAAAAGAAAAATACGGCAAACGCATCAAAATTTTTTATTATTACGTTTGGTTTGTTTGCGAACGAGT
>CAKZZM010000175.1 GCA_937885465.1 uncultured Bacteroidales bacterium | reverse complement strand
CCAAAGCAAGACGGTATGTAACAAGATCTGTTATAATAAGCACACTCCGGGAGCGCGAGTGTCCTCACTCGCGACCGAAGCAAGATGAACAAGACTGTTATATATAAGCAATTTTGGAAGTATTTAGTTATGTTATTTATGAATTTAACCTCATCATTCGGTTTTCTCCGTATCTCGCATGTTACACGTAACACACAGTTGTTGTTTTTGTGTTTGGCGATAAGCATCAGCAGTTCTGTGTTTGCGCAACCCTTATCTCTGCCTGAGCCTGACCGCATGGCTGAGGATTTCGTAATCACAAGTCTATGTATAGCCGACCCCACCGACTGGCGTGAAGATGCACTTGGTGTGAACGGACATGCGTTCTTAAGGTTGCAATGTCCGTTTTACGGCTTAGACTATTGTTTCTCATACGAGGGTGAAAATATCAACGACAATGTGTTTCGTTATTTGAGCGGTAGTACGAAGATGGGTATGTTTGCATTCGAGACGAATGAGTATTTAGAAGATTATCGTCGCTGGAACCGCTCTGTGCATGAGTATTTTCTTGACTTACCTGCAGATGCAGAGGTGCGGCTATGGGAGATTATGGACAATCATCTGACCGGTGGCATCACCTTAAGGCAAGACCTGAATAAATACGGCTGCGCAATAACAGTGGTGAGATATGTCAAGAAAGCACTTAACAGGACTACAATAAACTATGCCCCAAGTGAATTTGACCAACTAACGCGTCGAGAAATAGGTTACAAGTCTTTGGAGAATCACCCGTGGTTGCGACTAACAAGCATGATTTTTACCGACAACCGTTACGACAAAGATTGTCCGATAGACGAGAAGTTGATTATCCCTGCCGACCTTGCTCGTGTTTGGCAAGATGCGACGGTAGAAGGGCGTGCGTTGGCTACTTACAAAGGTGATTTGGTTGAAGGAACACCATTAGATGACAGTGAGCCATGGTTTACACCTATGTTGCTTGCTTGTTGTTTGTTGGCGATAAGCATCCTTATTAGTTTCAGTAAATACGGCAGATACTGGAATCCGGCGATGACTGCAGTTCAAGCAATAATGGGCATAGGGTTGATAGTGTTGTTTATTATATCAAAGCATATCGGTGGGTCTGCATATCTGCTGTTGGTAGTGTTCAACCCGCTTGCACTTATATTATGGCGTTGGCGAAAGTATTGGAGTTTGCCGTATGCTGTCATCTTGGCTATAGGTGCTTTAGTGCTTGCTTTGTTGCCGCACATGCTGATAGACCCGTCAGTGCTTGTTATGGCAGGTGCATACGCAGTGGTATTCTTGACCGAAGGATTGAAGAAACTAAAGCAAAAGAGATGAGCGAAAAGGCACCTAAATATCCGTTGTTGCCGTATTCGCAGTTGGTGTGGGATATGATGCAAGCAGAGCCGGAGATTTATAATTTCGATAGCATAATCAAAGTTAAGAAGACCTCTGTTGATGCAGTGAAATTAAAGCAAGCCATCCTGACTGCCCTTAATAATCACCCTGTGTTTTCAATGGGAATTGACTCGGAGGGCAGGCAGTCGTACCAACCGCAAGATGATATTCTGAACGGGCAATTTCACTCTATCAGCGTTGAAGAACAAGACTGCTATTTGAATATTCATGTTCATTTTAACCGCATATTAGGCGACAACAGAAGCGTGCAGATATTGGCAGAGGATATACTCAGGGCATATAATGGATTGGAACTTGAGAAAGACTATTATCTTGAATATCTTGAATGGCTTGAGGGATACAAGCAGTCAGAACAATACGCACGACATCGTGCATGGCTTGAAAATGAATTCAGCATAGATTGCCCTGTTCACCCGACCACCGACCTACCACTTTCAGCCGATGTAAAAGCCATTGAAGGCACTTGGTTAGATGATTTTACTGACATGCGGGAGTCGTTGCAAGCAGTGTCAGAGAGGTATATCGTTTCTCTATCTGCATTATTCTCGCTTGCGGCTGCAATGGCTATCATGCAGTATAACGGCACTGACAAGGCAGCACTTACATGGGCATACGAAGGCAGAGAAAAACCCATGGAACAGAGGGTGTTCGGCAGTTTGCACAGGGATATTCCTATTTTCGTGAAAGCAGACGCTGACAAAGAGGTACTTCTCAAACAGATTCGCACGCAGATGCGACAAGGCATAGCACATAGTTCATATCCTTATACACTACTTAAGCCCAACACCGAGCGGTGGAATTACGCAGTGAATGTGCTGCAGATGCCAACTGACAAAGAACTGCCGAGCATGATGCCGTTTGAAGCAGAGGTTATTATCCCGCAGGAAGAGCGTCCGGCTTATTCGCTGTTAGATATCGAGATTTACGATGATGAGCAACTGACCTTGCTTTATCGCTATAGCACTACGCACTATAAGCAAGAAAGCATAAACCATTTTGCCTGCTTATTGAGGAAGAATATAGAATGGTTGAGCAGCGTAATTCGGGATAACGGAATAACGGAATAACGGAATAACGGAATAACGGAATAACGACATTCCGAAACAACACAAGAAATCAATGATTAGAAACAATAGTACCACATATCGCTTAAGATGTATGCTTGAAAGCGACCCTGCGCTTCGGCAGATGATGCTATGTTCGCTTCGGCAAGCAGCAGAACACAATCCTGACATCAAGACAAACCCCGTGCGCACACTTGATGACCTCTATCGTTTTCTTGACATATTCATCACATCAATGCCCTGGCAGGCGGTGGAGAAATTCAGCGGAATCGGAACAAACGAGCCATCGCTCTTTCGGCGCATCGACCAGTCAATCGGCTATTTCTATTTTCTTTTCGACCAACCGCTTGACGGACTTCAAGACAAAGGTTATGTCTATCCGTCGCTGCAATATGAGCCTCGAATCGCACAATGGATATTGGAATACAACTCAATGTGGGGTTTGTTTTTGAGTTATGAAAGAAGTTGGACCAGCGAATACCTGCAAGCGGTCTCAGCCGAGCCGATGTTCGGCTTGCAAAAGGGTTGGTACGAGTCGGCTGACAATTGGCACTCGTGGAACGACTTTTTTGCTCGCCGGTTAGCATCTGCCGCCGTACGACCGATAGCCGACTCACCATTAGTCTCGCCATGCGACGGAGAGATGATGCCGTGGGTGCAGATTGATGAGAAGGGCATGATAGAAGACAAGGCGGGATTGCAAGTGAAAAACTCCACCATCTTTGATATTGACGGGCTTTTGCGAAGCGAATACACAGAGCATTTTTATGGCGGCATCATGACGCATATTGTGCTTGACATGCACAACTACCACCATTTTCACAGTCCGGTGGACGGAACGATAGTTGAAATCAACCATATCATCGAATACTCTGCTTGTAGCGGCGGGCATATCATTTGGGACGAGGTGCAACACCGCTACCGCTACGAGCAAAAAGGTTGTTTGGATTATCAACT
>CAKZZM010000174.1 GCA_937885465.1 uncultured Bacteroidales bacterium | reverse complement strand
TGACAGCCTCTCAAAAACTGCCCTATTACGATATAGAGGTAACAGACGAGATGGTTGACTCTCAGGTTAAGATGTACGCCTCTCGCTATGGTTCATACGAGCAACCCGAAGTAGCTGAAGAAAACGATATGTTGCGCGGCGACCTCTTAGAGCAAGCTGAGAATGGCAAGAAGATTGACGCACAGGTTCTCACTCCTGCGTACATGACTCCCGCACAAAAGAAACATTTTGTAGGAGCGAAGATTGGTGATATAATCACTTTCAATCCGAAAAAGGCATATAAGAACGAGGCAGAATTAGCATCACTTTTGAAAATAACAGCCGAAGAGGTAAAGAATATGAAATCAGATTTCACCTTCACCGTAATCGGTATTACGCGCCACAAAGATGCAGAGATAAACCAAGACTTGTTCGATAAGGTCTTTGGCGCAGGCAGCGTGAAGAGCGAAGAAGAATTCCGCGGACGACTGCGCGAACAGATGGCGCAAAACTTCAACGAAGAGGCTGACTACAAGTTCGGCGAAGACATAAGGACTGCCGTCCTAAAGAAGATGGATAAAGTGGCACTGCCCGAAGAGTTTCTAAAACGCTGGCTCAAAACAAGCAATAAAGAACTGACAGATGAGCAAATAGAAGCAGATTGGTCAAAGACAATGGAAAGCCTCAGATGGCAACTGGCTAAAGACCAACTCGCAGAACAATTTGAGGTAGATGTTAAGCCCGAAGAAGTGAATGACTACGCCAAGAAACTTGCAAGGATGCAATTCTTGCAATATGGTATGATGAATGTCGAAGACGAATATCTGGAGTCGTTTGCAAAAGATATGCTGAAAGATGAGAATCAAGTTCGCAACTTCTACGAGAGAGTAAGAGAAGAGAAAATCTTTGCAGGTGCAAAGGAAATTGTGAAACTTGATAAGAAAACAATCTCTCACGACGAATTTAATAAGTTATTTAAGTAAAAACACGAGCGGCGAAGAAACAATCTTCGCCGCTCTGCTTTTGACCTCGACTGCCGCTCTATTTCGCACTTTCGGTCAGTCGCCTATTTTCATTTTTAGAGATTCTTTGTTGCGTTGTAACTTTCGATCGTCTTTGTCTGAATAACGACCGTTGTGTCGCCGCGTTGAACGCTACTTGAAGTGGTGGTTATTGTTCTCGTTACATTGCAACTACTCGCTACCCCGATGAGGGTGATTAAGGCTATCTTCGAAAATAGCAACATTACTCTGTTCATTTCGCTAATCAATTACAATTAACTGATAACTAACTTATAACTTCTCATATTCCTTTGCGAAAATATATCCGCGGAGTGAAGTGTACTTGTGCTGAGCCTCAAACGCTGCCCTATACTCATCCAGTTTGGCAGAATCCTCAAAAACAGCGGCAACGGCAGCCCACGCCTGCTTGAATTTCGTTCGTCCCGCTTTCTGACTTGCTGATGCCTCGCCTTCAAACGGATTGCACAGATTACCGGTGAACACTTTGTTGTTCTTACGATTTTGACGCATATACATTTTGGCGTGTGAACAGATCTTACCGCGAAGACCTTCGATGATTTGAATTGGAATAACTTTCATGATGCAAAAAAAATTAAGATGAAAAATTGTTGTTTGGAGGTATCTCTATATACCCCTTTGTTTTGCTGCAGCATCGGCTTGGGAAAGGATTTGACTTTAGCAATCAGGCTTCATGCTTTTTGTCATTGCGTTCCCGAAACCGATGCAAAATTACTTCCTCAAAGAATATCGCGCAATTTTTTTAGGGTAATATAAAATTTTCCGCGTTATCTTTACCCTTATTTGGGATATTATTTCTTATTTTTTAGCAAATTTGCCCATGTAAATATATTTTTGTAACTTTGCATAGTTATGCATGGCATACGGAAGTACCGCTTACGTCATGCACGAAATAAAAAATCATACCTATGAAAATTCTTTTCGTAATAGACACCTACGACACATCTAATAACGGTACCAGTATCTCTGCGCAACGCTATGCAGCAGAACTTCGCAAACGCGGGCACGAGGTTATGACTCTCACTTCCGGCGAACCCGGCGAGCATCGCTTTAATGTTTCAAAGTTCAAAATGCCCATATTTCAGCCACTTATGGATAAGCACAATTTTGACTTTGCTAAATTTTGGGGTGATGAGACAACAGCAGTAATTCGCAAGGCCGTCGATTGGGCTGATGTGGTACATTGTTTTCTTCCTTTCCCTATAGAGATAACTGCACAGAGATATGCAATGCGCATCGGCAAGCCTTGCACCGGTGCCTTCCACATGCAGCCGGAAAATATGACTTCATCAATAGGCATGGGTACTGTTGGTTGGGTTAATGATTTATTTTATAAAGAGTTCAAAAGCAGTTTTTACAAAGCCTTTCGCCATATCCACTGCCCATCGCAGTTTATGGCTAACACCATTTTAGAGCGCGGCTACACAGCCAAAATGCATATCATCTCAAATGGCATACAAGATGAATTCCTTGCAGCCGGACACCGCAATATAGAGAACGGTAAACTGCCCAAAAAGCCTGAATATGAGGGGAAGATTATCATTATGATGGTCGGCAGATTAGCAGGAGAGAAGCGCCAGGATGTACTTATCAACGCTGTACCGTACAGCAAATATGCCGATAAGATTCAACTCATCTTCGCAGGTAAGGGCCCACTTCTTAATAAATACGAAGAGTTAGGTCAGTCTCTCAAAAATAAGCCGCAATTCCTTTACCTCAATCGCGAAGACCTTATTGAACTTCTTTCTCAAACAGACCTTTATGTGCATGCCTCCGATATGGAAAGCGAAGCCATATCATGCATTGAGGCATTTGCAACGGGGTTGGTTCCTGTTATTGCCAACTCTGCGGTTAGCGCAACGCCGCAGTTTGCTCTCGATGGTCGCAGCCTATTCCTGCCCGGTAACTCGAAAGACCTTGCAAGAGCAATCGACTATTGGCTCGACTTCCCTAAGGAAAAGAAATTCATGGAGAAGATATACGCTAAATCGGCAAAACGATACAGCCTCGCGAACTCCATTCGACAATTTGAAGAGATGCTATTGGAAGAAATCAAAGATTGCGAACACTTAAAAAATAATCAATGAGCAAACACATCGTGCGTAACATACATTTGCTAATATTATTACTTTTGTTGCCAATGAGCGTGGTTAGTCGGAATATTATTTCTCCACAAGTAAATAACGATAGTTCAGTAACTTTTAGATACTTCAGTCCTTCTGCCCAGCGCGTTTTCATAGAGAGCGATTGTCTCCTCAAACATGAAGATAATAGCTGGTTCGGCGGAAAGATGAGAAAGAAAAAGATGACCAAAGACGATTCCGGCGTTTGGACACTTACTACCTCCCCGCTAACACCTGAGGTATATAATTATAGGATAGAGGAAGATGGTAATAAAAAAGAGGACCCTCTTAATAAAGATTCTATCTGGATTCTTCTGCACAAAGAGAGCGTAGTGGCAGTAGGCGGCAATAAGCAAGCAGATCTCTATGTAGAGAGAAAAGACATACCTCACGGACGAATTGATACTCTTGATTATTTCAACGAAGAGCAACAAAAGACCAGGAAAGTACTTGTCTATGTCCCGCCCACCCGAGAGAATGAACCGCTCCCCGTTCTCTATTTGTTGCACGGCATTTCCGGAGATGAAACATCTTGGTTTGAATGTGGCAGGGTATCGCATATTCTTGACAATATGCTTGCAGAAGGCTCTATCAGACCCATGTTAGTGGTGATGCCCGACTGCAACGTACCAAGCAAGATTGACCCGAAACACCGCACCAATATGTTTAGAAATATATTTAACTACCCTGCCCTGCAAAAATGTGATTTCGAGAAGGCTTTCCCGGATCTTCATAATTTTATTTCAAAAAAATATAATATTTCCGACAGCCGCCTCAAGCACGCCATCGCAGGACTCTCGTCAGGTTCTAAACAAGCGGCCAATATCGTAAGAGACAACCCCGAAATATTTGCCACTATCGGGCTATTCTCACCCGTGGTAAAAAAGAAGCAGCTGCCGAATTACGACAATCGACATCCATCGTACTATCACATCTATGTAGGCAAAAACGACCTGTTCTACAATAACGGCAAACATTTTTGTCAAGAATTAGATTCTCTCGGCATTCCAAACCACCTATACGAAACAAGCGGCGGACACACTTGGCAGCAGTGGCGAATATACCTCACCGAACTGCTTTTTGTCCTCTTCCCCGACGAAGCGAACTAAAAAAGACCAAACACAATGTACGATAAAACACCTTAATCCCCTTTTTTATAAACAAAAAACATTTTTTTTAATTTTTTTTCAAAAAAATTTTGTTGGTTCAAAAAAAAGTATTACCTTTGCAACCGCTTGTTCAGAAACGAGTGCTCAAAAAGGGCAACGCAAAGCTCGGGCACTTATACATATTGCGGAAATAGCTCAGTTGGTAGAGCACGACCTTGCCAAGGTCGGGGTCGCGGGTTCGAGTCCCGTTTTCCGCTCAAACGAAGAATACCAACTATGCAGAACGGTGGTTCTGCATTATTTTTCGAAAACTTATTGAAGACCTGTTATCAGGATTAGCCCGAATGGCGGAATTGGTAGACGCGCTCGTTTCAGGTGCGAGTGTTTAACCACGTGCAGGTTCGAGTCCTGTTTCGGGCACAAAAGCCAAAAAGAAGTACAAGGTGCAAGGTGCGAACCGAAAAGAAGTTCAATATGCAATGTACGAAATGGTAGGCGCAGGTGGTGAAATTGGTATACACGCTACTTTGAGGGGGTAGTGGTCGCAAGGCCGTGTGAGTTCGAGTCTCATCCTGCGCACAATGAAGCATCTTCTTCGGAAGATGCTTCTTTTTTATGGAAAAAAGACAGGGCAAAGAACAAAATTCTAAAGAAAAAAACAAGAAAATCAAAAAAAATAGGGTAAAATTTTGGCGTATCAGAAAAAAGCAGTAACTTTGTAGTCCGACTGCGACCTCGGAGAGGTTGAGCGGAAAACAATTAATAACCAATAAAACAGTTTCTATGTTAAATCATTACGAAACCGCTTTCATCTTAACTCCCGTTTTGTCTGATGTACAGATGAAGGAAGCGGTTGACAAATTCGAGAAACTTCTCACCGACAATGGTTCTACCATTTTGAATCGTGAGGAGTGGGGACTCAAGAAATTGGCTTACCCCATCCAAGGCAAGACTACGGGATTCTATGCCTTACTTCAGTTTGACGCAGAGCCCACAGTAGTAGCCACTCTCGAGACTGCCTATAGGCGTGATGAGCGCGTTGTGCGCTTCCTCACTTTCCGCCTTGATAAGTATGCCTTCGAGTATTCGCAGAAGCGTTTGAATGTTAAACTTAAAAAACAAGAGGAGGCTTAATCATGGCAGCAGAACAACAACAAGAGTTCCGTTATCTTACACCACAGACGCAAGATACGAAGAAAAAGAAGTATTGCCGTTTCAAAAAAGCCGGCATCCGTTACATTGATTACAAGGACCCTGAGTTCTTGAAGAAATTCTTAAACGAACAAGGTAAGATTTTGCCTCGTCGTATTACCGGTACATCGCTCAAGTTCCAACGCAAAGTGGCTCAAGCAGTTAAGCGTGCAAGGCATCTTGCTCTGCTGCCCTATGTTACCGACGGTATGAAATAATAACCAAGTTTCACCTTTTAAAACGAATTGAAGTTATGGAAGTAATCCTCAAACAAGACGTCAAGAATCTTGGCTTTAAAGACGATATCGTAAAAGTACGCGACGGCTATGGCCGCAATTATCTTATACCTAACAAATTAGCAGTTATCGCTAACGAGTCTGCGAAGAAACAACTTGCAGAAGACCTCAAACAACGCGCTCACAAACTCGCTAAGATGCTCGCTGATGCTCAAGCATTGGCTGCTAAATTAGAAGCTACTACAGTTAAAGTTGAAGCAAAGGCAAACGAGAATGGTGCTATATTCGGTTCCGTTACCACCGCTCAACTTGCCGAGGCTTTAGAAAAAGCAGGTCTTGCTGTTGACCGCAAAGTAATCACAATCGCTGAGGCTCCGAAACAACTCGGTGCGTTCACCGCTGAGGCTCGCCTGCACCGCGATGTAAAAGCAGTTATCAACTTCGAAGTCGTAGCAGCAGAGTAAAAAGAAGTACGAAGTACAATGTACGATGTACAGCTTACGCTAATTACAAGAAACAAAAATTACAAGAACAATGAAAAACGGAATTCATCCTGATAACTACCGCGTTGTAGTTTTCAAAGATATGTCAAACGGAGATCAGTTCTTTAGCCGCTCTACCGCTGCCACAAAGGACACTATCGAAATTGACGGCGTTACTTATCCGCTCTTCAAACTCGAAATCTCCAACACTTCTCACCCGTTCTATACCGGTAAGTCTAAGTTGGTTGATACCGCCGGTCGTGTCGATAAATTTATGTCACGCTACGGCAACCGAAGTAAAAAGAAGTAAAAAGAAGTACGATGTACTAAGTACGAAGTAAAAAGAAATACAATGTACGATGTACCAAGTACGAAACAGTACGATGTAAAAAGCCCTGATATAGTCGGGGCTTTTTATGAATTATTAAAGTTCGCGAGCAATCGGAAGCCTGACCAAAGAGCCAAGTAACAAGTGACAAAGTAACAACGTAACAAGTGACGAAGTACCAAGTAACGAAGTACTAAGTAACAAAGAAATAATATGCGTAAACAACCTACAAATATCGTTGTCCGACAAGACAGCAACCTCGGGGAAGCACTGCTTTTCCACCTCGGCGGAATGACGATGACGAGTATCAAGCACCTGCTTGCCCGCCGTGTGGTACAGGTGAACGGAGTTGTTCAGACTCGCGCCGATTACCCCGTTAAAGCAGGCGACAAGCTGTCTGTTCAACAAGGGAAAGGTAATAACGCTCTCGTACATCCAAAACTGAAAATAATATATGAGGATGATCACCTTATCGTTGTCAATAAAGATAGAGGTCTGCTGACTGTTGCCGCCAATCCGGGCGGCAGAGAAGCCACGGTACTCTCTATTCTCAAAAACTATGTCCGCCACGAAGACAGACGCAACAATGTGTTTGTCGTGCACCGCCTTGACCGTGAGACAAGCGGTTTGTTAGTGTTCGCTAAATCAGAAGATCTGCAACACTATATGCGCGAATGGTGGCATCAATTGGTCAGCAAGCGAGTGTATGTGGCAGTTGTGGAAGGCGCAATAGAAAAAAACGAAGGTACAATAACCACGTGGCTCACAACCGACCCGCGCACAACAATGGTTTATTCTTCACCGGTTGATAACGGAGGAAAAAAGGCCATAACACACTATAAAGTCATCAAGCACAACGAAGAATATTCATTGTTAGAGTTGAACCTTGACACAGGTAGAACCAACCAAATACGCGTACATACCGCATCCATAGGACACCCTATCGTATCTGATTATAAATACGGCTCAGACAAGGCATCACCACTTGACCGACTTGCCTTACACGCAAGAATACTGGAATTTACTCACCCTGTTACAGAACAGACTGTCCACTTCGAAACACCTGTTCCCCGCGAATTTCTTAATCTCTTCCACTAATAATTATGCTACTGATTGCAAAAACGCTGAAAGGCTTAGAAGAAGTACTTGCCAAAGAACTCACTGATATCGGTGCTCAGTCTATTGAGGTGCAACATCGCGCCGTTGCTTTTGAAGGCGACAAGGCTATGATGTATCGCGCTAATATGCAACTGCGTACCGCGCTGAGGATATTAAAACCTATCTGCAATTTTACTGCCACCGATGCCGATACGGTTTACGAGAAAACAAAGGAAATAAAGTGGGAAGATATCATCTCTAACGACCAAACTTTTGCTATTGATGCAACGATATACTCCGATACCTTTCGCCACTCTGCCTATGTCACCTACCGCGTAAAAGATGCCATCGTTGACCGCTTCAACGAACTGACAGGCAAACGCCCTTCGGTCAAAGTATCCGATCCGGACATCCGCATCAACGTGCATATATCAGGCGAAGAAGTAACAATCTCATTAGACTCGTCCGGCGAATCACTACATAAACGCGGGTGGCGCGAACAAACGACCGACGCCCCGCTCAACGCAGCTTTAGCAGCCGGCATGTTACTGATGGCAGGATGGGACGGGCAATGTGACCTATATGACCCGATGTGTGGTAGCGGCACACTGCTCATTGAAGCAGCCATGATAGCAAAAGGCATAGCCCCCGGAGTCTATCGGCAATCGTTCGCCTTTGAGAGATGGCAAGACTTCGATGCTGAACTGTTCAACGAAATATATAACGATGACTCTTTCGAACGAGATTTTCACCACCATATCTATGGTTCTGATGCTGCCTTCTTCTGCTGCCGCGCTACAGAGCAAAATGTCCGCGCAGCAGGCTTGCAAAAAGAGATAAGCGTCAGGCAATGTCGTATTCAAGATTTGCAACCCAATAAAAAGGACGATTCACAAAAAACGAAAAACGCTGCTAACGAAACAAAACGCTTTGTCATAATCAATCCCCCCTACGGAGAGCGACTGAAAAAAGACGAGGACATCTGCCTGCTTTATAAGGAAATAGGCGATGTACTGAAACAGCGATTTGCAGGGGCTGTCGCATGGATAATCTCTTCTAACGAAGATGCACTCAAATCTATTGGTCTAAAGACTTCCCAACGACTGCCATTACTTAATGGTGAGTTAGAATGTCACTTCAATTGCTACGAACTATTCGCAGGCGGCCATAAGGATTTCAAAAAAGACCTTGCAGAAGGCAAACGCGAACACCGCCAAGAATCCGACTATAAGCACCATAGGTACAAGAAGAACGAAGGACGAAAACCGAAAGTCGAAAACCGAAAGACAAAAGTCGAAAGTCAAAAGACAAAAGTCGAAAACCGAAAGCCAAAAGTCGAAAGTCGAAAACCAAAAAGGTATGATCGCGAGAACCAAAGGTCTAAATCGTCAACTAAAACAAGGCATTAATGCAGCCATTACTAATTGATAATTACGATTATCCCTTGCCGGAAAACAGGATTGCCAAATATCCGCTACCGGAGCGTGACAGTTCCAAACTGCTTGTTTGGCACGACGGAGAGATACAAGAGAGTCGCTTCTGCCGGATTGGCAATTTTCTACCTTCCGATGCATTGCTCGTTAGGAATAACACCCGCGTTATTCAGGCTCGCCTCGTGTTTCATAAGAAACAGGCGGGAGACAATAAGCCTACATCAGGCGAGCAATCAACAGCCTCTAATCAACAAGGAGCTCGCATCGAAATTTTTCTCTTAGAACCCGTAGAGCCAAGCGACTATCAACTGGCTCTTTCTTCAACAAAGAGCTGTGTATGGAAATGCATGATAGGCAACCTCAAAAAATGGAAAACAGGCGCACTGGAAATGCAGGTGAGTCAGGACCTCATACTGCGAGCAGAAAAAAGCGGGACGGCAGACGCACCACTACGGCTTACCCCATCGCAAGAGGGAAAACAGACAAGAGATGAAGCCGCACCTAAGCTCCGACAAGCAGGTGATTTCTTAGTTCAGTTCTCGTGGGAAAACGAGTTCGTTTCCTTCGCCGAAATAATCGATAAAATAGGGGAATTGCCCATCCCGCCGTATCTTAACCGCAAGACTGAAGAAAGCGATAAAACAACATATCAAACAGTGTATTCGGCCATAAAAGGCTCCGTTGCCGCCCCGACTGCAGGTCTGCATTTTACGCCCGCAGTACTTTCCGACCTCGAGCAAAGAGGAATACAAATAGCAGATCTGACACTGCATGTCGGTGCCGGTACTTTTCAGCCCGTCAAAACGGCTGATGCCAACGAGCACCCTATGCATCGAGAGATAGTCGCTGTTCCTAAAAAAACTATAGAAACTATTAAGCAACATCTCGGAAATATCGTGGCTGTCGGTACAACATCCGTACGAACATTAGAAAGTTTATATTATTGGGGAGAGCAAGCGAATAAGTATATCAAAACAGCTCGCTCGGCAATGACTGATGCAGCAGAAAAAGATATGAGCGGAGAACTGCCGTCACACCTTTGCCCGTTAGATAACAAGCACACCTTGTCTGTTCAGCAGTTTGAGCCTTACGAAAAAGAACATTCGTTAACTACCGAAGAAGCATTAGAAGCACTTCTTGCATATCTTGATGCCACAGGACAAGACACAATGCATGCTGAAACGCAAATAATGATAAAACCCGGATTCTGTTTCCGTATCGTTAATCGAATGATAACTAATTTTCACCAACCTCGCTCCACCTTACTTCTGTTGGTTTCCGCTTTTGTCGGAGAAAAAGGTTGGAGAGACATCTACCGCTATGCTCTCGACCACGATTTTCGCTTTCTTTCATACGGCGACAGTAGCCTTTTAGTCAAATCGTCAGTATGATAACACAACATGCAAATAGAGAACATACGCAACTAATTGTGATATAAGTTTAACAATAACAAAATATTACTACTATGAGAACAAAAATGGTAGCAGGTAATTGGAAGATGAACAAGACCCTGCAAGAAGGTGTAGCGTTGGCTACAGAATTGAAAGAAACAGTGAAGAATCCGTCGTGCGCCGTTGTTATCGGCACGCCTTTTATCCACCTTGCCACGGTGTCAGAACTGCTAAAGGGCTCGCCTATCAAAGTGGCGGCAGAGAACTGCGCAGACAAAGATAAGGGTGCTTTTACAGGTGAAGTGAGTGCTGCAATGGTTAAGTCAACGGGAGCAGAGTATGTTATACTCGGTCACTCAGAGCGTCGCGCCTATTACCACGAAGATTATGCTATCCTTCGCGAGAAAGTGCGCCTCGCGCTTGACAATGGTCTGAAACCTATTTTCTGCATCGGCGAAGTGAAAGAAGAGCGCGAAGCAGGCAAACAGAACGAAATAGTAAAAGCCCAACTGGAAGGCTCTGTATTCAATCTCACGGCTGAGGAGTGGAATAATATCACTCTCGCTTACGAACCCGTGTGGGCTATCGGCACAGGTCTGACCGCCACTCCTGAACAAGCACAAGAGATGCATGCCTATATTCGTTCTCTTGTGGCAGAGAAATACGGCAAACAAGCGGCAGAGGACACTACTATCCTTTATGGCGGCTCATGCAATGAGAAAAACGCTGCCGAACTATTTGCTAACGAGGATGTAGATGGCGGCCTTATCGGTGGTGCAGCACTCATCGGAGAGAAGTTCCGCGCTATTATCGCTGCAAGATAAATAAGCGATTAACGGAGGCGCAAAGAAATGCACGATAATTATAGGTGAAAAGTAAAACGACATAGGTGAGCAAAAGGCTCGCCTATGTCGTTTTACTAACCAATAAATATAATACGCAACAAGTACTATCTATTATGCCTTCTCGGTGGAGTTGTCTCTAATTCTTTCCAACGCTTAAACTGCTCTTCGTTAAGGATTTTTTTCATTGGTTTTTCTAACTCGGCAACACGTTTAAGGTGTTCTTCGCGCTTTTTCTCGACTGCTACTGAGTCATGAGGAGCCTCCACATTTCCACGAAATGTCTTCTCGTCCTTACTATCCTTTGCTACTCTTTCTTTTTCAAAAGACTTGAAGGCATCATAATATACCTTATAGACCTTATCATACTGCTCGTCTGATAAAAGCAACTGCTCTTTCAAACGAAGAGCCTTGTGCACCGCTCTTGTTTGTGCGTCTTCACGCCTGAACTCCATTCTTTCCATTACTTTATCGCGCTGATGACGAGCATGCTCTTGCACATTCATGTGATGAGGCGGTAATTCTTGCTTAGATTGAGCATTGGCTGCAAAAATAAACATTCCGGCTATCGCCGCTAAAACTAATTTTTTCATAACTTGGTCCTTTCTTTTAATCGGAAACTATAATGCAAACCTCAAAAAAGTCTGTAATTATAGTTTCGTAACATCAATAAACATAGAACTTTGTACTTAAATGTAGAGTACATCAAAACTGCAGTTATACCCATAGGACGCAAACACCGTGCCAAACATTTTTTTTGTTTTTTTTCGTTTTGTTTGTAAAAACAAGTATTTTTTTATAACTTTGCAAGTTAAAATCACTTATTGTGACTAAAATAACAAGATATATAAATTTACTTACACTATTGTTGTTTTCCATCTCAGCTTACTCACAAGCGGGGAGTAGTGTTTTTAATTTTCTCAATCTTCCCTACTCTGCTCGGCATAATGCGCACGGAGGTGAAAATGTGAGTTTGGGTTACGACGGGGATATTTCTTTTGCGCTTAATAATCCCGCGCTACTTTCTTCTTCCACTCATAATAGTCTTTCTATGAGTTATGCCTTCTACGGGGCATCAATGAACTTTGCAGGTGTAGCATACGGTCACAATTGGGGTGATAACTACGGGGGAATAGCCGTTCATTATCTTGACTATGGCAAGTTCGCCTATTCCGATGAATATGGGACTCTGAGCGGCACCACCTTTTCTGCCCGCGACTTCCTTGTTGATATTATGTATGCCCGCCAGTTAGGTCCGATGTTTCGCGTCGGAGCAGCACTCAAACCCGTATATTCAGCATACGAGGCGTACCACTCTTTCGCTTTAGGTGCAGATGTCGGCGGATATTTTGTTCTTCCCGACTCTACTTTGCAGGTAGGTCTAACGCTTCAAAACATAGGCTGGCAACTAAAAGGTTTCTACTCCGATGAGTCGGGGCAGAAATTAGAGACAATGCCACTGAATCTTCAGTTAGGCCTTTCGTATAAACTTCCTCATGCCCCGCTCCGTTTCTCTCTAACCATCCACAATATGCAGAGGTGGAATCTTGATTACGGGACATCAGAAAATGAAAGTGTGAGATGGTACGACATGCTGTTCCGTCATACCGTTTGGGCTATTGATATTATCCCAAAGAAAGATATTTTCTGGCTCACCTTGAGTTATAACCACCGCCGGCGTATGGAGATGCAACTAAAAGATCAACGCTCATTGGCGGGATTTGCTCTCGGTGCCGGACTGCATATCAAAAGCGTGAGAGTCGGCTTCGCTTTTTCTCAATACACAAGGGGAAACTTCACCTATCAGGCAACATTGGCACTCGATATTAACGAATACTTAAAATAAATGAAAAAGATAACTGTGGCCATCGACGGCTATTCGTCTTGCGGAAAAAGTACAATAGCCAAAGAACTTGCTCGGCGAGCGGGTTATAAGTATGTTGATACAGGTGCAATGTATCGCGCTGTGGCTCTTTATTTTTTGAGGTTCAACGACAATATTCACAATAATCCGCTCGTTGCTTCATTAGAGCTGACTCACCGCGATAAAGAGTGCATAATAGAGCAACTGAACAATATTCATATTTCTTTTCTTCCGACATCCGACGGTCAACACACATTACTCAACGGCGAAGATGTGGAAAAAGAAATTCGCACGCTCGCTGTCGGCAATATGGCATCACAAGTAAGCACTATAAAAGAAGTGCGGGCTTTTTTAGTTGCCGCCCAACAAGCGATGGGTGCAGAAGGAGGAATAGTAATGGACGGCAGGGATATAGGTACTGTGGTATTTCCTAATGCAGAACTTAAACTCTTTCTCACCGCTTCACCTGAGGAAAGAGCCAAACGACGCTTCTTAGAGTTGCAAAGCAAAGGTGAGCACCCTGTATATGAAGAAGTGCTGCACGATGTTCAAGAACGCGATTATCGAGATACCCACAGGAAAGAAAGCCCGCTGCGGCAAGCGGAAGACGCAATAGCAGTTGATAACTCCGATTTGACTCGCGAAGAACAAATGGATATTATCATGCATCTGTTTGAAGACCACATCAATATTTGATGCTAATTGATATTGACAACGGTTCGGGATTCTGCTTCGGAGTAACACGCGCTATCGCTCGTGCCGAAGAAGAGTTGGAAAAAGGTACTTTATACTGCCTTGGTGACATAGTGCATAACGAAGAAGAGGTTAAGCGGTTGGCAGATAAAGGATTAGTAACAATCACGTATAACGACCTCAGTAACCTGACGAACAAAAAAGTACTTATCCGCGCCCATGGTGAACCGCCTGCCACCTATCGAACGGCGGAAGAAAGGCAGATACAACTTTTTGATGCTTCTTGTCCCGTTGTTCTCGCTCTGCAAAAGCGAATTAGAGATGCATATAGCCGGCACAACGATGCACAAATTGTCATCTTCGGCAAAGAAGGGCACGCAGAAGTGGTAGGACTGGTCGGGCAGACCGAAGGAAACGCAATCGTAGTAGAAAACAAAGAACAACTGAGCAAACTTGACTATAAAAAGGATATTTATCTCTTTTCACAAACGACTAAGGATGTTGAAGAATTTCAGCAGTTAGTACTTGCCATTTCCGAAAAATTAGAGCAAGGCGTAAAGTTTGAGTACCATAACACTATATGCCGCAATGTGGCGGGCAGAGTGGAAAATTTAAGGAGGTTTGCATCGCAACACGATATAGTCATCTTCGTCGGCGGAGAAAAATCCTCAAACGCCAAAGTGCTGTATAAGCAGTGCAGAGAGGTAAACGCGAACACTCTTTTTGTGAGTCATGAGGCAGAACTGACCAAAGAGATGTTCACATCGCTCTTATCTACTTTCTCCCAAACCTGTTCCGTTGGCATTTGCGGCGCAACATCTACCCCGCAATGGCTGATGGAAAAAATAGCAAAAAAGATACAAAACTTTGAATATTGAACAATATATACTGAGCAAAAAGAACAATAACGAAAAGATGTTAGCGGTGCTATTAGACCCCGAGAACCTCACGGACGGCAATACCGTCAAAATTATCGGGCAGCAAATTCTGCTATCAAAACCGGATTTCGTTTTTGTAGGCGGGAGCACTTATACGGCAAGTACCACTCCTCTTATTGAGACTCTTAGGCGATGGACTCGGGAAATACCTGTTGTTTTGTTTCCGGGGCACCCTTCGCAGTTCAGCGACAAAGCCGATGCCGTTCTTTTTCTCTCGCTTATATCGGGTAATAACCCCGATGCTTTGATTGGTTGGCAAGTGGAGAGTGCTCGAGCAGTTCGTGACAGCGGTATAGAAGTACTTCCGATGGGATATATACTTGTAGGTGATTCTGTTTCTTCAACGGCTCGCATAACAAGCACAATGCCCATTCCCGAAGCAGATATTATTCGCATTACTGATACAGCCATCGCAGGCGTTTTGCTCGGTATGAGACTCATATATATTGAGGGCGGGAGCGGGGCTGAGCACCCCATTAATGCCTCAGTAATCAAGCGAGTAAGACAAGAAATCGATTGCCCGCTTATTGTCGGCGGTGGTATTTGTACAGCCAAGCAGGCACAAGAAGCATGGCAAGCCGGTGCAGATATAGTAGTCGTCGGCAATCACCTTGAGCAACACGCCGAAGAGCTCAATCTCTTCTGCTCCGCACGACACTTCTAACATCAAACAACGCAGTAACCTAACCTCTGATAACTTACAACTAAACAACTATACACTATGGAACACGAGATTAAAACTATCGGAATTCTCACCTCAGGTGGTGATGCTCCGGGAATGAATGCTGCTATTCGTGCGGTAACCCGCGCTGCTATTTGTCATGGTATAAAGGTAAAAGCCATCTTCCGTGGTTATAAAGGTCTTATCAAAGGCGAAGTAGAGGAGTTTCACAGTGAGAATGTGAGCGGTATCATTGGTCGCGGCGGTACTATACTTCGTTCTGCCCGCTCTGAGAAGTTCCGCACCGTAGAGGGTCGCGCAACAGCCTATGAAACCATCAAACGCGAAGAGATAGATGCTCTTGTCGTTATCGGCGGCGATGGTACTTTTACCGGTGCTAAGGCTTTCACGAAAGAGTACAACATACCTATTGTCGGCGTTCCCGGCACTGTAGATAACGACCTTTGCGGAACAGACTCTACCATTGGTTATGACACCGCCCTCAACACTATTATGGACTGCGTGGATAAGATTCGCGACACGGCCACCTCACATGAGCGTATCTTCTTCATTGAGGTTATGGGGCGCGATGCAGGGTTCCTTGCCCTCAACTCGGCTATCGCCGGAGGTTGCGAGGCGGCTATCATCCCTGAACGCAAGACGGCAGAGGAGCAGATAGAGGCTTTCATCGGACACGGATTGAGAAAATCAAAGAACTCAAGTATCGTTATCGTAGCAGAACATACCTTTCCAGGAGACGCACAAGGACTGGCAGATGTCCTTGTTAAGAACCACCCTGAATACGATGTGCGCGTTACTATTCTCGGACACCTGCAACGCGGAGGATCACCTACAGCCTACGACCGTATTCTCGCCTCCCGATTAGGAGTGGCAGCAGTCAATGCTCTGCTCGAAGACCAAAGAAGCATAATGGTAGGCATCGTAAACGACGAGATAGTCTATGTTCCTTTCTCTAAAGCTATTAAGAAGGATAAAGATGTTAAGCCCGACAAAGTTGCCGCACTGCAAATTCTCTCTATCTGATTGGCAATAGGCGAGCCGACAGCGTTCTGCCTTAGGACACAGACCGCAACCATTTTAACTCACGGCACATACGCCAAGCATTTATAACTTACAACTAATCACTTATAACTAAAATATTATGCAAGATCTTGATTTTAACACATTAGAAGCCCGCCGAGTAGATGACTCGGTAGTAGCAACACTTATGCGTAACGTCTATCTTTGGATGACAGCCGCACTCGCAATAACCGGCCTAACCGCATTAGTAACAGCCCGCTCTGAGATGATGATAAACTTTATCTTTGGAAATCAACTAATTTGGATAGGTTTACTGATTGCAGAGTTAGTACTGGTGATTTGGCTCTCCGCCCGCATCGAAAAGATGTCGTTCTCTACTGCTACAGTGATGTTCATCCTTTATAGTGTCGTCAATGGATTGACATTGAGCGTTATCTTCATCGCATACGAAATAGGCAGTATTGCTACCACCTTCTTCATTGCAGCAGGTATGTATGCCGGTATGGCACTGATTGGATTTTTCACAAAAAAAGACCTCAGCGCAATAGGTAAATTCGGACTTATGGCACTCATCGGCTTAATAATTGCCATGGTTGTGAATATGTTTGTGCAAAGTTCCGGACTCGATTTGCTCATCTCCGGTATTGGCGTTATCGTCTTCGCCGGTCTGACGGCATACGACTCACAGAAAATCCGCAACACACTTGCTCTTGCCGACGATGTTAACGATATCACAATGAAGTTCGCCCTGATGGGAGCCTTAACACTCTACTTAGACTTTATCAATCTCTTTCTTTACCTTCTCCGTATTTTCGGAAACAAAAAATAATCACCTATGGATATTCTTTTGCGTCAATATATTGACAGATTTATGGCTGATCTCAGGAGTAAGAATCCGAATGAGCCGGAGTTTCACCAAGCAGTGAGCGAGGTAGTTGAAAGCGTAGCACCTTATATCATGCGCTATCCTTATCTGCGCGAGCAGAAGATATTGGAGCGTATGGTAGAGCCTGAGCGCGTTATTATGTTTCGCGTCCCTTGGGTTGACGATAGCGGTGAGATACAGATCAACCGCGGCTATCGGGTACAGATGAATTCGGCTATCGGTCCCTATAAAGGCGGTATTCGTTTCCACGCCTCTGTAACGCTCAGCATCATGAAGTTTCTTGCCTTCGAGCAGACCTTCAAAAACTCTCTCACCACCCTGCCCATGGGAGGTGCCAAAGGCGGCTCGGACTTCTCTCCTCGCGGTAAATCAGATGCAGAGGTGATGCGCTTCTGCCAATCATTTATGACGGAACTGTACCGCCATATAGGTCAGGACACAGATGTCCCCGCCGGTGATATAGGTGTTGGAGGAAGAGAGATAGGTTATCTTTTCGGACAATACAAGCGTCTTCGCGACGAATTTAGCGGTACACTGACAGGCAAAGGGCAGTATTGGGGCGGCAGCCGCTTGCGCCCGGAAGCAACAGGCTACGGACTCTGCTACTTCACACAAGCTATGCTCGCAACGCAAGGCAAGACTTTTGAAGGACAAACAGTATGCATCTCCGGTGCCGGCAATGTAGCACAATATGCAGCACAAAAAGCTATGCGACTTGGCGCAAAAGTGGTTACTTTAAGTGACAGCAACGGTTTCGTTTACGACCCTGACGGTCTGACGGAAGAAAAACTTAATTATGTTTTAGAACTGAAGAATATCCGCCGCGGACGCATTAAAGAATACGCAAAGCAATACCCGTCCGCACAATATGCAGCAGGTGAACGCCCGTGGCGAATACCATGCGACATCGCTTTACCGTGTGCCACACAGAACGAGATAGAGAAAGGTGACGCAGAGAACCTCTTAAAAGGCGGCTGTTGGTGCGTGGCGGAAGGCGCAAATATGCCTTCTACACCGCAGGCCATAGCACTCTTCCAAAAGGCAAAGATACTATATAGCCCGGGTAAGGCATCTAACGCCGGAGGCGTGGCAACAAGCGGATTAGAGATGACGCAGAACAGCATACGCCAAAGGTGGACTGAAGAAGAAGTGGACGAACACCTGCATCGTATTATGGCTGATATACATGAGGCTTGCATCAAATACGGCACAGAAGAGGACGGATATGTCAACTATGTCAAAGGTGCTAACATCGCAGGTTTCATTAAAGTGGCAAACGCTATGGTTGAACAAGGAGTAGTGTAACACCACCACACTACGGTAGAGTGGTGAACGTCTCCGAACGTTCAATGGTAGTGGTGAACGTCTCCGAACGTTCAATGGCAGTGGTGAAGCAGCAAAAAGTTAAGAGAGATGGAAAATAAGATTCTCGTATTTGACCTTGGAGGAGTGCTTATGAAGCACAATATCTCCGGTTGTGTTGAGGCGTTCAAACGGCTTATGGGCGAAAACGCCATGCGTGAAGTGTTGGGTTTAAGATGTGATGGCGAAGGTACAAGCGACACGCTAATGGAGAAATACGAACGGGGCGACATCTCTACAGAGTTTTTTATCTCCACTATCAAAAAATACTGCTCTCCAAGCACCACTGCCATTGAACGTTCTCAGACGTTCACCACTATAGAAGATGATATAACAGCCGCTTGGATAACTATGCACGACCATATTCCTGCCGAAAGACTCGAATTTGTTCGGCAACTTAGAGAAAGCGGATACCATACTTATCTTCTCTCTAACAATAACGACCTCCACTGGCGAGATGTCTGCCGCAAATATCCGATTTACGACTGCTTTGACGGCGTCTTTCTTTCGCACGAGATGCATCTGAGTAAGCCTGACCCTGAAATGTTCCGCATCATAAACGATAAATTGCATAATATAGGTAAGGAGATAATTTTTATCGATGACCTTGCCGCCAACCGACAAGCAGCGGAACAGGCCGTTGGATGGAAAACAACAGAAAGCATCGAAGGACTAAAATCAATTTTGGCAGAACGATGTTAAACGCGAAGTGGAGAACGTCTCCGAACGTTCAACGGTAGTGGAGAACGTCTCCGAACGTTCAATGCTTCTATCGTTACATACCACACCCCACAAGAGAAGTTCTCAGACGTTCTCCACTTGGTCAACTCTATTGAGATAATAGAAAACATTATAGAATTTAGGATACAAAAATTAGGAAACAACTGCCTATATTTTTTCTTTTACTCTCCACGACCTTATTTGCGCAAACGCATCTTAGCAGCGGGACATCCGGTAGGAGCACCACTTCCCGCACCAAACGCACAAAAGTAGAGTTAAAAGAGTGGGTGATGCCAAATGAATACGGCATTGCAGATACCATTAGTGTTGATACTCTGCCGCAAAACCTGCCAATGCGCAATGTCCTCAACGATAACTCTATCTCTTGGGCACACAACGGCAACCTCATTTCTCCCACACAATCAAAAGTCTATTTCGACCGCAGCGGTAATGGTCTGCTCTCCTCTTCCGGCACGGGAAGCGACGATTGGGTTAGCGGTTTCCGTCCGACAAACAGCATCCGTAAGAAGGCTGATTTCTTATTTGCCTCAGCATACGAACCATATTTCTTCACTTCAAAAGATGTTGCCTTTCACCGCACCACTATTGCCTATTCAGACATTGCCTACAAAAAGAGTTTCACCACATATCATGAAGAAAACGACCTTTCTTTCTCCTTTACGGGAAATGTGAATAAACGCACCAATCTCGGCACGAAACTCAATTACCTCAACTCCCCGGGATATTATGCGAGTCAGGAAGGAAAAGTGTTTAGCGGTTATGTATATGGCAGTTACGATGGCGACCACTATGGTCTGCACGCATCTGTGGGATTCAATAATCTTTCAAACTTTGAGAATGGCGGTCTGCAAGACGTATCACAATTAGGCGGTTCGCTCAATGCGGAAGACCTACCCACGAATCTCACCGCCATGTCCGGCTTCAGACATATATTCGGCTATTTAGACCACCATTACAGCATAACTGTTGAGAGAGAAGAGAAGCACACTATCAAGGGACGGCGAGGCGAGGAGGACAGGGACACAACATATATAGTAGTTTTACCCGTTACCACTTTTAACCATGTTTTTGAGGTTAATAATTCCACTAAAAGATATGTAGAGCACAATGCGTCACAGGGTTTTTATGGTTCCACTCACCTCAACACAACTTCTACTTCCGATACAGCCAATGTACTTAATATACGCAACACTCTCGCCGTTACTTTCAACGAAGAGTTTAATCGCCTGATGCATTTTGGTGCCACTGTATATGCCACAAACGAATGTCAGCGATACAAATTCGGCATAGGGCAAAACGACACTCTTGTCCCCATCGGACAAGGTAATATTGATGCCACTCTATTTAACGGATATGCGGCTCACTTAATGCCCGATACCCTCGTAGGACAGAAGTGGGTCAATAACACTTGGATAGGCGGTAGCATATACAAAAATAACGGCAAATGGGTACGATTTGGCGTGAACGGAGATGTGTGCCTTGCCGGATATAAATTAGGCGAATTTCAGATTAATGGTCATGTGGACGGTAATTTTCGCCTCGCCGATGATTCTCTGATGATAAGAGCAACGGCATATCTTAAAAACGAAACACCGTCTTACTTTACTCAGCACTATCGCTCAAATCACTATATTTGGAATAATAACTTTTCTAAGACCTACCGTTTCTATGTCGGCGGAGAAGTTATCTATCCTTCGCAGTGGTTTAAGGCAGGGGCTAAATTCGGATTTGAAAACCTCACCAACTACATATATTTTGACACTGACGGCACTCCGATGCAATATTCGGGTAATATACAAGTCTTCGGCGGGGAAGTGCGCTTCGATCTTACTACTCCATGGCTTAATTTTGAGAACTCGGCAGTTATTCAATCGTCAACAAATGCTGCCATACCGCTACCGGTGGTTGCCCTCTACCATAATCTCTACTACCACGGCTGGTGGTTCAAGGCATTATATGCTCAGTTAGGTATCAACTTGCGGTACCATTCTTCATACTACGCACCTGTACTAAATCCTGCGTTAGGACAATTTTGCGTACAACAAGACACAAAAATCGGTAATTATCCCCACCTCAATCTCTACGCAAACTTCTATGTCAAGCTGCTGAAACTAAAGTTCTTTGCTGAGTGGCAACATTTCAATTGGCTCTTTATGAAAGGCACGCATAACTACCTTTCCATGCCTCAATATGCCACTGCGCCTTCTGCCTTTCGCGCAGGCCTCGCATGGCATTTCTGGAGATAAGACTCTACATTAACTCGTGGAGAACGTCTCCGAACGTTCTAAGTCTTAAAATCGGCATATTCGCCATACCTGTAAACTTCTTATTCAAATGAAGACAATACGGCGGCACATTATAATAGTAATCCTTCTGCTGTGGGTCGTCCTGACTCAATTTATTGTCTTACCTTGGGCTCCTGTTGTCAGCGATGACTCAGAGCCTGTATTTCACGATTTTCTTCTGCTCTCCGATGCATACGAGAAGCCCCGTTCTTACGCATACGATGCCGTTGCACTTGATAGCATCGCCCCGCTAAGCCGTAGAGAACCGATAGTCGTATATGTCGGCAAATACAACAGTTCCGACCGGTGGAGAACGTCTCCGAACGTTCAAAAAACGACTTCTCTCTCATTCGATAGCACTGCTCCCCCTTACAGAGCCGGCGATGTTATCACGACAAAAACAAAGATAGAAAGTGGTCGCGCTTTCGTCAAACAAAACGAAAGTGCTATATTAGAACACCGCACATGGCGGCAGATAGGTCTTACGGAAGGTAAAATACAATATCTCGCCCTGCGTTGCAGAAACGCCGTTGAAACACTATTTAAACAGCATTTCAATGGCGTTGAAGAACAGGCTCTCGTCAATGCTCTTCTTCTTGGCGACAAACGAGCACTCTCGCCCGACCAGCGCAATGCTTTCACCGACGCCGGAGCGATGCATGTGCTTGCCGTCAGCGGACTGCATGTGGGGGTAGTAAAAGATGTTATAGTCTTTCTGCTTACGCTCGGCGGACTACTCTATATACCATGGGAAAAGAAATGGCTGAGATTGCTGCAAAAATTCGTTATAATTCTTTTCGTTTGGGCATACGCCTTCCTAACAGGTATGTCAGTGTCAGTGATGCGCAGTACTCTAATGTTCAGTTTTCTTCCTCTCGCACAGCACCAATTAGAGTCATCACTCAAGTATAACCGCATTGCCGCAGCAGCATTGGTTATACTGCTGATTAATCCTAATGCGCTTTACTCACCATCTTTTCTACTTAGTTTCTCCGCCGTATTGGCAATAATGTACTATGTTCCTATATGGAAAAAGAGATTTAGAATAAGTGGGGAACGTCTCCGAACGTTCAATAGTAGAGAACGTCTCCGAACGTTCAACGGTGGAGAACGCCTCCGAGCGTTCAATAGAGGTAAATGTGCCAAAATACTGCAACCCGCCTATGAAGGTTTGGCGGTGTCTGTTGCAGCACAAATAGGAGTCTTACCTTGGACACTCTATTTCTTCGGACAAATGAGCAACTATTTTGCGCTCACCAATATTGTTATCGTTCCGCTTACTTGGCTGACTGTGGTGGCATCAATTATAGCATTGATATCTTCCCTCTTGCCCATACCTCCCGCCGCCACTGCTATCTGCTTCAAAGCAAGCAATCGGCTTGCTTGGGCAATGAATAGTTATGTAAAATGGATACAGCATCTTCATGGTGCCACATCGTTCTTCTCCTTCAACTCAACATTAACGGCACTGCTTATATGCTTTATTATCACGGTCAGCATTGCTGCGCATTATTTCTTCGAAAAGCGAAAGACAGCATGGTTTTGGTTCGCCGCTTCCTGCCTAATCGCAATTACGATGTTGTGCTGCTATAATGCAGTCGTTACCACCTATCACTCATAACGTATAACCAAACGTTTAACGGCAGTCGCGGCAGGAACGGCTTTCGCAATTTTCTTCATTTTTCCTACGGAAAACTTGCATATCTCGTTTTTTTTGAGTACCTTTGTGCGATTTTTCTATGCAATAGAATAAGCGAGTTCTTGTACTATTCATCCATAAAAAACTCGGAGCGTCTTTTAGACTGAACGGAAGGAGCAACCTCCACCCCTGGATGGGTAATGTGACGTTTAAACAGACATTTGTAGCAATAGCGTGCCTTTGGACGCTGCGTAGCCGTTGCCTTTTTTGACAAGAAAAGACACATAATAGTATGAGCAAAAACATTACCATTATTGATTCAGACTACCGACAATGGGTACAGGAGGTATCTTTGAGGTACAAACGTAGTCAAATAAAGGCTGCCGTCAAGGTCAATGTTGAGCAGTTATTCTTCAATTTCAATCTTGGTCGTGATATAGTAGAACTACATGCAGAGCAACGATGGGGACAAGGTGTGATTGTGCAACTCAGCAAAGATTTGCGTCAGGAACTGCCCGGAGTAGAGGGGCTTTCCAAAACCAATATATATTACTGCAAGAAGTTCTATGAACTTTATGGTCAGGAGTTTATAAAATTCCACCAACTTGGTGGAAAAATAGAATCTTCCGAGTCTCCCGAAATTTTCCAACAGCTTGGTGGAAAAATTCCTTCACGCATCTCCAATATCTTTCAAGTGCCATGGCGTCATCACTGCCTTATTATGGACAAAGTGAAGGGAGACATAAACAAAGCACTCTTTTTCGTTGGTAAGACTGTTGAGTTTGGTTGGAGCCGCTCAATGTTGTTGAATTGGTTGGATACGAATTTGTATGAGCGCGAAGGTAATGCGATTACGAATTTCGAGAACCAACTGCCCAATCCGATGAGTGATTTGGCGCAGGAGATTACCAAAGACCCGTATAGTTTCGCTTTTGCGGGAATAAAAGGAACTTACAACGAGAGGCTACTTAAACAGGCATTACTTCAAAACATTACTGATTTTCTACTTGAACTCGGCACCGGATTTGCGTATGTAGGTAGAGAATATCGCTTGCAGATTGGAGAGACTGAAAACTTCATTGATTTGCTGTTCTATCACCTGCAACTTCGTTGCTATGTGGTGGTCGAGGTGAAAATTAACAAATTTACGCCTTCGGATATCGGACAATTGAGTACTTATGTAGTGGCTTGCAATCATATCCTCAAACAGGCAGACGACAACCCCACTATCGGTTTGTTGATTTGCAAGTCGAAAGACAATACTTTGGCGAAATATGCTTTGGAAGGCAGTTCCCAACCTATCGGTATATC
>CAKZZM010000173.1 GCA_937885465.1 uncultured Bacteroidales bacterium | reverse complement strand
AATCACGCTCTGTACATATTGGATTACCGCAGAAGATAATATTCTGCCTAATTTTACTTTTACAAAAGTGAAAATTATACTATATTTTACTTTTCCAAAAGTAAATTCTTAACAAAATATTTGGTTTGTAAAAGTAAAATGCTTACCTTTGCAATGTCTTTGGAACGCGGAAGGTTTGCCAATCCCTGCACGCGATACCAACAAAAAACAGAAAATATCACCCTATAGAAACGCTAAACTAAATTATTCGATTATGATTAAAGATGAAGATTATAGAGCATTAGTTGCTATCAGCAACGATATGATTAACGACAACACGATGAAGACGCACAGGTATCTATACGATATGATAGATTGGAGTGCGCGGCTGATATGTATCAGAGGAGCTAAGGGTACGGGCAAGACAACGATGTTGTTGCAGTATATAAACGAGCATTACGAAGATAGGCAAAAAGTGTTGTACATATCACTCGACGATTTTCATTTTCAGTTGTTCTCGGTGTATGACGTAGCCGAATATGCCTACACCCATGGAGTAGAGGCATTATTTATTGACGAGGTTCATTATCAGAAACATTGGTCGCAATACATAAAGAATATTTACGATAGGTTCAAAACTTTGAAAGTGGTCTATACCGGCTCTTCTATGCTGCAACTTGCAAAGGCCGAAGCCGACCTGTCAAGAAGACAGTCGGTTTACGACTTGTGGGGATTTTCGTTTAGAGAATATCTTTTGTTTAACCACAAACTGCAGATGGATGCCATCGATCTGCAGACCCTGCTCAAAGAGCATATAAGTATATCAAACGAGGTAAGACAGAGTATTAAACCATTAGAATTATTCGACGAATACTTGTTCAAAGGATATTATCCATTCTGCTTGGAAGGAACGAAAGATTATCATAAGCGCCTGATTTCGGTTGTTGATATGACGATATTTCAAGATATACCATTGGTAGAAGATATTTCGTTTAATACGCTTCAGAAAGCAAGAAAACTACTAATGATTCTTGCTCAGCAAGTGCCGTTCGAACCAAATATATCAACCTTATGCAGAGACATAGAAGCCACACGCGATATAGTCGTCAAACTGCTTGATCTTTTAGAAAAAGCAGGCCTACTAATGCTTCTTCAGAAAGAGAAAAACAACTACAAGACTCTTTCGAAACCTGATAAGATTTATCTGAGCAACACTAACTTAATGTACGCCCTGACACGGACGATTAACAAAGGAACGATGCGTGAGACATTCTTTTACAATCAAATTAAGAACACTCAAAGCATTATAATGCCTCCAAAAGGAGATTTTCTCATAGATGGCACATATACCTTCGAAGTAGGAGGAGAGACAAAGGACTTCTCGCAAATCAAAGACATACAAGATAGTTATCTTGCAATAGACAATACAGAATATGGTATAGGCAATCGAATACCTCTATGGTTGTTCGGATTCTTATATTGATATCAATCATATCATTCTAAACACAGCGGTAATCCGATATGCAGCAATGCGGGCGGGTTACCGCCGGTTTGTTATGGAGGAAGCCCCCCAACCCCCGTACCTTATAAATCACGCTCTGTACATATTGGATTACCGAACTATTCCCAACGGAATCTCCGTTTTTAGACGCGATTTAGTTGAGAATAGCCTGAAAATAGCCTAAAATGACGATATTTTCAACGGAATCTCTGTTTTTAGACGCGATTTAGTTGGAGATTTTAGATTTTTATTATATCTTTGCACCCGAATTTAAGAGTTATCCCACATTTAATAGTTATTATTATGTTAATAGGAAGAGAAAAAGAGCAACGGCAGTTGCAGCAACTATTCAATAGTGAGCAGTCAGAGTTTGTTGCTTTGTATGGCAGACGGCGTGTAGGGAAGACTTATCTTGTAAAAGAGACGTTCGAAGATAGGTTTGCTTTTCGTCATACGGGCATACAGAAAGCAACAAGAGAGAAGCAACTTGCCGCATTTGCAGAGTCGCTACAGAAGTGTGGTATGAAAAAAGTACCCGTAATACGGGATTGGTTTGATGCCTTTTCTGCTTTAGGTACCTTCATAGAATCTTTACCGGATGGAAAAAAGGTTTTATTCATAGACGAGCTGCCGTGGATGGATTCTCCTAAATCGGACTTGATAAGTGCGTTAGAGCATTTCTGGAATGGCTGGGCAACCTATCGTCACGATGTATTGCTTATTGTTTGTGGTAGTGCCACTTCATGGATTATTCAAAAAATAATAATGAACTACGGCGGACTGCATAACCGTCTGACCAAACGTATCATCCTGCAACCATTCACACTGCATGAATGTGAATTGTATTCTACTGCAAAAGGTTTAGCTCTGACACGTCAACAGATACTTGAGACATATATGGTGTTAGGAGGAATACCCTATTATTGGAGTCTTCTCTACCGCGAATTGTCGTGGGCGCAAAGTATTGATGCCTTGTTTTTCGCACCTGAAGCTGAGTTGCAGAATGAGTTTGATGCATTATATGCATCTCTCTTTAGAAATCCTACTCACCACATTGAAGTAGTTACGGCATTAGGGACAAAGAAAGCAGGCATGACGCGTGGAGAGATTGTTGCTACTTTAGGGCAAGACACCGGCGGAACGCTGACTAATGTGCTCAAAGAATTGGAGCAGTGCGGATTTATCCGTGCTTATAACACAATAGGGAAAAGTAAAAAGGATACTGTTTATCAGTTGATTGATAATTATACGCTCTTCTACTTCAAGTTTATTAAGGCAAACAAACAGCAGGATGAGCATTTCTGGTCTCGTTCCCTTACCAAACCGGTTTATGCAGCGTGGAGTGGTCTTGCTTTTGAGCGCGTATGTTTACAACATCTATCACAGATTAAGACAGCATTAGGCATTGCCGGCGTAAGTTCTAACGCCTATTCTTGGATTTATCGTCCAAAAGAAATAGGCGAAACAGGCGTGCAGATTGACTTGCTTATTGACAGAGATGATCAGGTTATCAATCTGTGCGAAATGAAATTTTCCGGCGACAGATATACCATCACTAAGCAATATGATGAAGATTTGCGACATAAAGTAAATGTTTTTCAATTGAAAAGTGCAACTCGTAAAGCAGTGCGTTTGACAATGATAACCACTTACGGGTTGACACCGAATCCATACGCAGGCAATATAAATAACATAATTACAATGAATGAGTTATTTAATGACTGACGCATGGCTAAAAAAA
>CAKZZM010000172.1 GCA_937885465.1 uncultured Bacteroidales bacterium | reverse complement strand
TTTTTGGCTACTGACGAAAATTGGTGTTTTTGGTGAATTTCGTCAGTACATGGTGAAAAGGACGGACTTGTTACCGGCAACTACGAGATATATGTCGTTCCTGCTGAAGACGAAGAGGCGTATGGTATGTATATGCCGAAAGTGGCAGTTAGTGTCACCACTAACTATACTGCGGCTGACGGTTTCACGCAGAACATCAAATTCTCTGCTATCGAGAAAGATAACAGCACCGCACAAATGCAGTTGGGCGTTGTTGAGGTTACTCAAACGGGTAACGATTACTCGTTCAACTTCACTCCTATCGATGCAGAAAGCGAGTTCGGCGATGATGACAGCATATCGGCTGCGTAATTTATCGGGCGTAGGGTTGAAATAAACCCTATGCCTTTCTTTGGGTGAGCGCGGAACGCAACGCACCAACAGCGTAGAGGCTCGTAACCTCTCTCACTCTCTATGAGCAAGAAGAAAGAGGAAAAAACGAATATCAATATAGATGCTTGCGTTGAAGAAACTATATTAGAAATGCCTATCTCCTTTTCACTTGATGGGCATTACTTTTATATATTTCCTCCTTCTGTCGGCATAGTCTTTCTTACACAACCTTTGATGAGAGAATTACATCTCAACAAAGACCTTTTCATCATTCGCGAAGAATTTGAGTATGTACGTATAGCGATAGAGCAGCGAGAAAAACTGCTCCGTCTTGTTGCTATTCACTCTTTCAGCAATCGCCATGATGCCATCTATGAAGATAAAGTCCTTCAGCGTATGTCGGAATTAGAGCCGATAGAAGCGGCAGACCTTGCAGCAATCTTTTCTACCTTGCTGAGGTGGATGACCTACCAAGAGCAGTTCATAAAACATTTCTGTATTGACACAGAGCGCAAGCAGAAAGAGAAAATCTCCGAGTTCAAAAAGAAAGAAAGCAGTAGTGTTTCTTTCGGGGGGCGTTCTATATTCGGTTCTTTACTCGATATGGCATGTGAGCGGTATAAATGGCGGTTAGATTATCTCTTATGGGAGATAAGTGCCACAACGCTCAATATGATGTTAGCGGATAGTATCACCACTATGTATCTTTCAAAAGACGATGCAAAGAAATGCGGAGTATCGACTGATGGTATAGTGATAAAGATGGATGACCCGCGCAATAAAGAAAAGATTAAGCAGTTAGCACGCCAACTTAAAAAGAAATAGACATGGCAACAGCATCATTTGTAGTAACGGGGAACTCTGACCCCCTCATATCTTCACTACGGGCAGCACAGCGCGAGTTTAACGCGCTTGAAGAGCAGGCTCAATTAGCAGGAACGGGCATAGACTCGGCTCTTGCTCGTGTCAAGTCTTTTGCCATCCAATGGGGCAGTATGGCAGGCGTGTCGGCAGGCGGTTTCGCTTTGCTCAATCAGATTAAAGAGGTCTCAACTGAAATGCAGAATACGCAGGCGCAGTTTAAGGTATTCCTCAAATCAAGTGAGGCGGCAGAGGCTTTTATGGAGAGGCTTAATAGTTTCGCTTTCAATAATGTGTTTGAGTTCAAAGACCTTGCAAACGCGTCTGCTCAACTCCTTGCTTATGGTACAGATGTCAATGATGTAACGGACAAACTGCATAATCTTTCAGAGGTTGCGGCAGGTACAGGCCGCAGCATAGGTGAAATGGTGGGTCTGTACAATAAGGTCAAAGCAGCCGATGTAGTGGACTCCCGCACGGAGGTACAGTTGAAAAACGCAGGTATAGACATCAAAAAAGTGTTAGAGCAAGCCCGTGACCTCAACGAGGGAGCATTGAAAAACACAAAGATGCGTTTTCAAGACCTTGACGAAGCCTTGCAGATAGTGTCTAATGACGGGGGTATGTATGCGGGCATGATGGAAGAGAAGATGAAGACTATCGGTGATAGTGTCGGTCTGTTACAAGATGCTGTCACCCGCATGTTCGCTTCAATGGGAGAAAAGATACAAGAGCCAATGGTCGGTGCGCTTAAGTTCACTGCCGAACTTGCGGACAACTGGGAAGAGGTACTTTCTATTCTCGGAAAGATAGTAGTCGCTTATGGCGTATATAAAGGCGTTGCCGCTTTCAATAAGGCTCTTGATAATGCCAAAGTGACCTTTGCCCTCAACCAAGAGAAAGAGATGCTTGATGAGGTAATAAAGAAAGAGAAAGAATACAATCAGTTGGAATTACGCAAACAGGTGGCGGCTCGTACTAATAATGGTTTGAACCCCGCTGACAACAAGGGACAGAAAGCCCGCATCAGAGAGTTGCAGGAACTTGAAAGGATACAAAAGAAGAATGGTGAGAGCCTTTCTAAATCACAGCAAGAAGAATTGCGTAATTTACAAAACATACAAAATGCACGTAATGAGTTAGCCAAAGAGCAGGAGAAAGCCAATATACAAGCCGAGGTCGGCAATGCCAAGTTATCAGACCAACAGTTAGAGGAACTTGCGCTTAAGCGGTTGCAGGTGCAGGAAGCGCATGAGCAATGGGCTGACCGCTCTACACAAATCAATGAAGAGTTAGTGTTAGGCGACAAGGTGCTTGCTATGCGCATGGCGGAGATAGGTATAGCGCAAGATGATAGCAAACGACAAGAGATTGAGGACTTGAAGACCCTGACCGATAGCAGGCGTGCAATGGTAGATACTACAGCCGCCAATATCGAAAC
>CAKZZM010000171.1 GCA_937885465.1 uncultured Bacteroidales bacterium | reverse complement strand
TGAATGGCACTACCTCGAAGGTGACGGCGATTTCCGCAGCGCGGAAGTAACCGCCTTGCGTGACGAAGCCGACATCATCATCACCAATCCGCCGTTCTCGCTCTTCCGTGAGTTTTTAGCGTGGATTCTTGCGGGTACGCAACCGTCCTCGGTTGCGGCAGGATCCGTGATGGACTCCCCCTCTAAGTTAGAGGGGGGCGGGGGGCGTGTGTCAGATGATTTACACACTCCTCAGTCACTGCGTGACAGCTCCCCTAACTTAGGGGAGCAATCCTCCCGCGCTCCAAAGCAATTCCTCATCATCGGCAACCAAAATGCTATCACCTACAAAGAAGTCTTTCCGCTGATAAAAGAAAACCGCCTGTGGATAGGTGCAACGGGCAACGGCAGCGATATGGTCTTTGGTGTTCCCGAAGGAGCACAGGTGGCAGAGGCTGACCGACAGAAAGCGGCACGCCTTGGCTATGTAGGCAACTACACGCGCCTTGGCAATTCCTGTTGGTTCACCAACCTTGACCATGGTCGCCGTCACCAACCCCTGCAACTGATGACCATGGCGGATAATATCAAGTTCAGCCGCCACAAGGAAATCAAAGGCATAGGCTACCAACACTACGACAACTACGATGCCATCGAAGTACCCTACACCGATGCCATACCCGCCGACTATGAAGAGTGTCTTGGCGTACCAATATCATTTTTGGATAAATACAACCCTGAACAGTTTACCATAATAGGCGCAACAGAAAGCGAGGGAAAAGGCTTCTCTATGGGGCTATGGAATCCCGAAAGCGGAGTGGCACAAGCACTTGTTAAAGGAGAGCGCGTATATAAGCGCATCTTCATAAAAGCCAATAGGGGGGGGCTGAATATCAATGAGTTACGAGAATATATAATAAATACATACGGTTATCAACCCGAAAAAGTGACCATCATCAGCGGCATAATGGGCGTGCCTATTTCCTTCCTCGATAAGTATAGACCTGAACAATTCGAAATAGTGGGATGCGCCAATCATGGAAAGGATAATGAATATGACTTATTTGCTCCGACAATAGACGGCAAGGAGATTTTTAAGCGCATTCTTATTCGTTGGAAGCGGTGATTTTTGACACACGCCCCCCTGCCCCCCTCTAACTTAGAGGGGGAGTAAAGCAAGTCTATCCCTTCGGTATCCCTATAGTATCCCTATAGTGAAAGTAATGAAATAAAACGGAATAATTGACTAACAGATATGGAACACTTATCTCGTGCCGACTACATTGAGGCAGTGAAAACAATAAAAGAAGCCATTCAGCAGAGCCGATACAGAGCGGCGAAATTGGTGAATAGCGAAGTGCTCGCTCTCTACTATTGGGTGGGTAACTATGTGTCGGTCAATAGTCGCATTGGTGCTTGGAATACCAACGCTATAGCAACTATATCTAAGCAGTTACAGCAAGAAATGCCCGGACTGAAAGGGTTTAGTGAGACCGGTATTAAAGATATGCGTATTTTCTATGAGGCATGGAGTCCCTATCTAAATTGGCAACCGATAGTTGCCGATTTGCCCCATGCCTTGCCGTTTGAGGTCGTACAAAATCGGCAACCGATAGTTGCCGATTTATCACAGGCTGATAGCGAGTGTTTTATGCAAGTCGGATTTAGTTTGCACCGTCAAATTATCCGTTATACCTCCACATTGGAAGAACGCCTGTTCTACATCCGTGAATGTGCAACACACTTCTGGAGCAAGGATTTTCTTATCACCCAACTCAAAGCCGATGTGTTCCATACCGAAGCAGCACGAAATAATTTCCAAACGGCTATCTCTGACACTCGTTTGCGCGACAAAGCCATGCGGGTATTCCGCGAAGATGTAGTGATGGACTTTCTGAAACTGCCTGACCCGGATGATGTGGATGAAAAAGATGTGGAGCAGCAGATTGTGCAAAACATCAAGAATTTTATTATGTCCTTGGGCAGCGATTTCAGTTTTATGGGTAACCAATATCGCATCATTGTTGAGGGGGAAGAGAGTTATATTGATCTCCTGTTCTACAACCGCCGTCTGCGTTCGCTTGTGGCCATCGAACTGAAAGGCGGCAAGTTCCTGCCCGAATATGCCGGCAAGATGAACTACTACCTGTCGGCTTTGGATGAATATGTGCGATTGCCGGATGAGAATCCGAGTATTGGAATCATCCTTTGCCGTTCAATGAGTGAGAAGAAAGTGGAGTTCTCTTTCCGTGATATGAACAAACCTATGGGCGTGGCTGTTTATCACAGTAGCGCGGAACTGCCGGAATCCTATCGTAATATACTTCCTTCGGCAGAAGAACTAAAAAAACTGTTATAAAGCGTATGCCCACAATGTCTCGCTTATCCGCCATAGAAGGTTAGGTCTATCCCTATAGTAAGGGTATAGGGGCGGGTGGAGAAGCGGTGGGCGATTATCGTTGCTATAATTCCGCAGATTAAATCTGCGGACGATATAAAAACGAGAAATAGCAAGCAAAGAAGGCAACGAAACGAGAAATAGCAAGCAAAGAAGGAAATAGCAAGCAAAGAAGGAAATAGCAAGCAAAGAAGGAAATAGCAAGCAAGGAAAGCAACGCAAGCAAAGAAAGCAAAGAGCAAAGCAAGAAAGCACGGGCAAAGCAAGCAACGAAACAAACAAACAAAGCAAAGCTATGTTTACTTGGAAGCGGCATAAGGATATATTCAAGGGTGAGGGCATCTATCACCTCACTTTTGTGGTGCATGACCGGCGGCCTATATTAGGGGAGTTGGTCGGGGATGTTTCTACTGCCCGCGTAGAGTTATCGGCTATTGGGTTGGATGTCTCTCGCAATATACAGCAGTTGCCATCGTTTTTCCCTGCTGTTAAGGTGTGTGCTAAGCTGCTGATGCCCGATCATATACATGTGGTGTTGTGGGTGCAAAAGGAGCATCCGTATTCTATCAAAGAAGTGGGGCGCAGCATGCGCCAAGCATGGCACAAGATTATCTTTGCGCACTATGCTCCGCAATGTTCGCTCGTTTCTATAGACCCGCCCACCTGGTGCAGATGCAGGGCCCGATCGAGGGCGATAGGAGCCTGGTCTACAACAATGTGTTCTACATCGACTACGGGATGGCCGACATCGACTATTTCCTCACGCGCAAGCCCGAGGAGCTCGGTGCCAAGTTCTACAACAACATCTTCTACGCCGCCGGACAGGGACGCTTCCGCAGCGTGTACACCTCCGGCGACACCGCCGTCCGCAAGTATGACGAGGAGATGAAGGCCGACCTCCCCGCCGGCTCCGTGTTCCTGCACAACTGCTATTTCGGGCCTTGGAAGAATGGCATTCCGGACGATCCTGAGGCCATCATCGTGGATCCGAAGTTCGTGGCTCCGGGCACCGGCGGCGAAGGTCTCGCGACCCTGGCGGGCTACATGCTTCAGCCTGATTCCCCGTGCATCAACACCGGCATGTACGTGCCGAACGCCGGCACGAGGGACTTCTTCGGCAACGTCCTCAGCGACGGACATCCTGACTACGGCGCATTCGAGCAGCCGGGTTCCGGCGTGTTCGCGAATGG
>CAKZZM010000170.1 GCA_937885465.1 uncultured Bacteroidales bacterium | reverse complement strand
TTGTCATCCTCCACTGCCTGAATCTGCCTAAAATTTGCATATTCCGCTGACAAAACACATACGACCCTTGCAAATCTCAAAAAAAATCACTACCTTTGCAGCCGTAATTATTAAAGCAAAATTAATATGCCTAAGATATTTTGAATATTTCGGTTTTGTCTTTTTCTTCTACTCAAATGAGCACGAGCCCATCCATGTACACGTAACGCATAAAGGATGTCAGAGTATTTTTGAACTCATTATGGATAATGGCATTTTGGTAGAAATACGAGTTCGTGAGAAGGCAGGTGAAGAGCCTCTTTCCTCGAAAGACCAAAAGACAGCCGAAGAGTTCATTCGAAAATACAGCAAGAATATCATTACTAAATGGATTAAATTCTTTGTATTAAGACAGGCAGTCAAGAGTACAACCATTAAAACCAAATTATAACTATGAGCAGACTTTGTATAATAGGGGCAAAAGATGCGGGCAACTTCACTGTAGATTTGCAGTTTAGCGACCACACGACCCGCAGAGTGGATATAGGTGATTTCATTCGTCGTCACCCTCATCCGCAATATAATAAATACCTTGACCCACGCAAATTCCGTTGCTTTGAAATAGAGGACGGCAATATAGTTTGGGGCAAGAGTTGGGACTTGGTATTTCCGATAGAACAGTTGCACGCAGGTGTAATTGAGGATTAACCCCTCGTCCCTCTCCGCAACATTAAATAAGGAGATAGTATCGACCACATTTGGTCGATTAAAACAAATATAGAAACAAACAAAATCCGCCTATGGCATAAAACAACATCGGCACGCGAAGCAAGACATAGACTCGTTAGTGTTGCTGACTTGCAATTCCTAATCGCCCCTTGCCTACAATCTCCATTTCTCCTTACAAAAATCATTTTCTCACCCCCAATTTACTCTAAAACAGCAAATAAATTTGCACACCTCACATTTTTTTCGTACTTTTGCGCCATATTTAGAACAATGACTGACAGCGAGAGTCAAAATATCGAGTACAAAGAGTCGTGGCACGATGAGTACCTCAAATGGATTTGTGGCTTTGCTAATGCGCAAGGCGGAACTATCTATATCGGCGTGAACGATGATAAACAGGTTGTGGGAGTGGCTGACAGCAAGAAACTGATGGAGGATATACCCAACAAAGTACGCGATGTTTTAGGTATCATTGTGGATGTCAATTTGCATACTGAGTCCGTCAAGGACTATCTCGAAATCATCGTTCCGCCATATTCTAATGCCATCAGTTACAAAGGTCAGTACCACTATCGCTCCGGCAGCACGAAACAAGAGTTGAAAGGTACGGCTCTCACACGGTTCTTATTACAAAAAGGCGGGCAGCGTTGGGAAAATTACTTGTTGCCGGAAGTGTCAATAGATGCACTTTCCAATGCCGCATTTGACCGTTTCCGTCACGAGGCAGGCAAGCACCACCGCGTGAATGACGATATCCTTAACGAATCTAACCAAACCTTGTTGGAGAGCCTGCATCTAATGGATTCCACACAGACAAAACTTACTCGTGCTGCTGTCTTACTTTTTCACCCTGACCCTGAGCGGTTTGTCTTTGGGGCGTATGTCAAGATTGGTTTCTTCGATGGTGCAGATGATGCCTTACTTTTTCAAGACGAAATTCATGGACCATTGATGTTGCAGGTGGATAAGGTGATAGACTTGCTTACTACCAAATATACACATCGCATCATCTCATACGAACAAGGACATCGCATAGAAACGCCACAGTATCCTTTTGATGCGTTGCGTGAGATGGTACTCAATGCTATAGCACATAAAGACTATTCTTCCGGCATACCGATTCAGATTTCTGTTTACCCGGACCATTTAGTCTGCTGGAATTCAGGACAACTGCCCGAGAATTGGACGGTAAACAAACTCTTTGAGAAACACTCATCAGAACCATTTAACCCTGCTATCGCGCAAACATTTTTCCGAGCAGGAGATATTGAATCATGGGGTAGAGGGTATAGGCGTATAGCCACACTGATGACACAAGCTAATCTCTTGCCCCCTATCGTCATTACTGAAAGTGGAATGACCATCACAATGTTTAATACCCCACAGGCGCAAATGCAGACCTTGGGGCTCAATGAACGACAGACAAAAGTGATAGAATACGTGTTGCAAAAAGGAAGAGTAACTAATTCTGAAGTGCAAGAAATTTGTGGTATAAGTAAGCCGACTGCAACTCGGTTGTTGAATGATTTAGGCATTTTACTTGTTAAAACCGGTAATCGAGGGAATGGGACATTCTATGAAATTCGCACATTTGGGTAGATTATTGAAACTATAATTCATTGGCTCATCATTGGCTCACAAATGGGACATTTTAAGACAATAGTAATTATAAAAACAAACAGAAATCAATTTACAAAATCAACCTATCTTGCTGAAAAGTAGCAATGTATGCAACATTTGATGAAATAATAACTATTAGAGTCAAAGGGTTCACAAATGGCTCATCATTGGCTCACGACAAATATAACTAATCAACTAAATAACAATAACCACCACCCCGCCTATGGCATAAAACAACAGACAAACAACATACCTAAGCGTTTGCTTTATTAGAGGATTCCTACATCCTCCGAGGAGAGAAGGTATATACCCTGCAAGGACAAGAAGTTAAATAAGGTACAATGGGACGAAGTACTCTGTACTACTAAATCAGGGGAGTTTGCGCTCCCCTGATTTGATTATAGTGCAAGCGTATCAAAGAAATTCTCATGGAGTACAACAAAACCTCTAAAACTAAGCATAATATCTTCAGTTAGCAGAATGATTGTAACTATCAGTAATGCCATTTTGAGAATTTTTGCAAATCGGTATGATATAATTAAGACATATATAAAATGCGAATATAATCGCAATATATATATAGATTTTGTGGTTTTAATCGCAAAATCTTCATAAAACATTTGCGTATATCAGAAAAAAGTTGTTCCTTTGCACCGCAAAATACAAATCGCTATGGTACACAGAGATATTATTGGCAGCA
>CAKZZM010000169.1 GCA_937885465.1 uncultured Bacteroidales bacterium | reverse complement strand
AACTTGCATATTCGTCCGGACGAAATAGTAGAGGTGGATTCCAAGAAGCATATACCGTTGCAAATCATGGACTTGATTCTTGGAGCTATGTGCTTCCGCCTTAACGAGAAACAACAGGAGAAACAAGCAGACAGCCGCACACGGGGCAAACGGACGATAGCCAAAGAAAAGTTATACCGTCATATAAACATGCGTATCCGCGAAATTATGCCGGGTTTCAATGTCGGCATAAGTACGAGTTGCAGAAGCAAAGAAGAAGTGTGGTCGCACCCATATCGTCATTGGAGTTTCATCCCCAAAGACCACGAACGGCACAAAGAGTTGACGAAGAAACAAAAAAATAATCCCGTTTAACCTACACAAGTGAGCTACGACCTCGTAGCCTTTCAGTTAAAAAGGACTATCTTTCTAATTCGGTTGCAAAAGTACTACAAAAAACTGACATGTGCAAATTTTTCATTGAAAAAATCGTTTTTGTAACAAAATAAGAAATATTTTTCAAATGAAAATGCAAAAATTCTGCATTTTTATTTGCACAAATGAAATAAATGTACTATCTTTGCATCGTCATTTGAGAATGACCGCTGGCTTCGACAGCGTAAAAAAGCGGGGACATATTGATTATTTCGCGTTTGCGATTTATTGGAATCCTTGGAATGTGAGAAGTTTTAAAGATTCACCAATAATAAGTCGGCAAGCGTCCATAGTATATATGGGCGTGATTTATCGGTGAATGGGCATTTCTCACAGCCTCAAGGATGATAAGGAGACGCTCATATATTTTTTTGTACTCCTTATTTATATATAAAGCGCAGACGGCTCTATAGAGAACCGTCACTCTCCAAACGGGGCAAGACCTGCGAAGCCGTCAGAACAGGGTAACTTAATTTTTATCTACAAAACCGATGCTCGATGGGATATAAGTGAGCAAAAATAGACAATGAAAAAGTTATTACTGATGATTATGTTGATTGTAGCCGGATTTGTCTCTGCACAGGATGTCATCATTACCAATGATTCTCGGAAAATCGATGCCCAAATCATTGAAGTGTCGCAGACAGAAGTTAAGTACAAGGAAAAGAGCAATCCCAATGGTCCTACTTTTGTCCTCAACACGCAGGAGATAAATTCGATTATCTATGCCAATGGAAGTGTTAGTACATACAATCATCAGACACAAAATTACCCGGCAGGGTCACAACAGAGTGGTACTACTTACCAAGTTGATAGCCAACTCACACCTGGATCTTTAATCACAAAGTCAGGGGGGACATATTTCTATAATGGGAAAAGCATGAGTGAAAGCGAGTACGTAGCTTTTGTTCAGAATAATTGCTATGAAGCTTGGCAAAGTTATCAGAGTGGTCAAAAATTAGTCAAGAGTGGCTGGACATACTTCGGAGTAGGACTCGGATGTATCGTCTTGTCTATTCCGCTCGCATTTGCACCTTATAGTCTGTACTATGATCCGATCTTGTGGGGTCTCGGTGGCGGTTTCCTGATTAGTAGTGTTGTATGCTTGCCTATCGGTTACACACGAATGAATAACTCTTATGAGATATTCAATCAACAATGCGCAAGAAGAACAGCAAAATTGGAGTTTGGTATCCAATCATCACAGAACGGCATAGGATTAGCAATGAAATTCTAACTATGCAGTAGATTTGCGACATGTGTTTTCGCCCGAGCTAAATCCTCGGGCTTTTTTTATGAATAGTTATAATGTACCGAACACAAGAAATATTGTGAATCTTAATAATCGGCAATAAAATCAATTACGGGCGGCATAATGTGTCGCCCGTTGTGTGTTTAGTCTCCGATAAAATCTCTGTAGTTGTCAGGATGTATAACCGAAAAAGTGTGATCAAGATAATTCTTGGCAAATGTGTCTGTCAAACGCACTTTCCGCTCCGGATTCCATTTGAATTCATACGCATGCAGAACACCGTCCACATCTTCGATGTAATCTACCTCCTGCTGTTGTTGAGTACGCCAGAAATAACTCTTACTGTAAAAATGATGTACGCATTATGCTTGATACGTTCGCTTATGAAGGTACAACTTTTTTCTAACATAATCAAAAAATATTATATGTTTTTTTTTTTATAATCAAAAATTCATAAAAACATACACGGTTTACAGACCATCAAAATTTTTCTTCATATGCAGTTGCATATGTCGATTTTTTGTTGTACTTTTGCAACAAATTAGCAAACAATGAAAGAGTATTTTGCTTACCAATGGCACATAACCGACCAATGCGACCAGCGGTGCAAGCACTGCTACCTCTTTGCTGAGGGACACGGACCACTGATAGAGACACCGTGGGAGCAGTTAGTCAGTACATTAGATAATATTGAGCGCATGGCGGACAAGATGAATCGGGTGCCGTATCTGTATATCACCGGCGGCGACCCTATTCTGCATCACCGCTTTTGGGACTTATTAGAACTGGTACACAGCCGCGGTATTCCCTTCACACTCATGGGCAATCCGTTTCACCTCAACGCCGCGCTATGCCGGCAGATGAAATCGCTTGGCTGCCGCAAGTACCAACTATCGTTAGACGGACTCAAAGAGACGCACGACCGCTTCCGCAAACCGGGGTCGTTTGATGCCACCTTAGCGGCTATCCCCCTCATCCGCGAGGCAGGTATGCATTGCGCCGTTATGTCCACCATCAGCGCGGCGAACATTGACGAAATACCCGAACTGATAGACATCATCGTTTCCCACAAAGTGGACATCTTCGCCTTCGGACGTTATTGTCCCACAAGCCAAGAGAAAGTACAAAGGGACAAAGTACAAAGTACAAAGGGACAAAGTACAAAGTACGAAGGGACAAAGTACAAAGTACAAAGGGACTACTGGCACGTGGAGCCGCTGAGGTATAGGGATTTTCTTGATAAATGTTTGCATAAGTTCGAGCAATACAAGGATTCCGAAACCACCTTCAACCTCAAAGACCACCTCTGGACGCTCTATCTCTACGAGCGCGGGTTATGGAAAATACCCGAGGGCTTAGACCCCGATACCATCTACGACGGTTGCAACTGCGGCAACTGCCATTTCACTATTTCCGCCGAAGGGCGACTTATGGCGTGCAGGCGTTTTGAGAGCTATGTAGGTACCGTAGCGGAAGATATGTACGATGTCTATCACGGAGAAAAGATGAACACTTACCGCGAGCACGAGCGCTTTGAAAAATGCGCAAAGTGCGAACTGCTGCGTTTCTGCCGTGGCTGTCCTGCCGTAGCATACGGCTACACCCACAACTTCTACGCCCCCGACCCGCAGTGCTGGAAAGAAGTTATTTACTAAGTACCAAGTTACTACGGCTAACAATGCGATACTCGTTGGCAGTCATACCCAGATGCTGCTTTACATACTTGCAGAAGAAACTGAGACTCGGGAAATCCATCTTTCCGCATATCTCTTTAGAACTCATGTCCGTTTGGCGGAGTAAGCGTTTTATCTCCTGTGTAGTCACCTCATTGATAAGCACTAGTGCGGTGTTGCCTGAATGGGCACGGCATACCACGGACAAGTATTTCGGCGTGACAGCCAACTGGTTGGCGAACCATCGAACCTCGCGCTGGCGGCCTTTTGTTTCCTGCAACAGAAGGGCGAAGTCACGGAATAAGACTTCTTGCCGCCCCTGTTTGCGCTCTGTATCTTGCGTCTGTACCACGCTGCCTTCCAGCCAGTTCAGCAACTCGTAGATAGCCGCTTGTGCAAAGATGCGGCGGATGTTTTCGCTCAATTCGGACCTGTTGTCTTCCATGTATAACTGAAAAAGACGGTTAAAAAGCTGTCCTAATTCCTGTTGCCGTTCGTTGAGGTGGATGATGGGGTTGTGAACGAGGTATTTCGATTTCTCCCACCAGTTGTTATCCTCGCGCATGCACACGTACAATACATCGTCCAGCGCGTGCTTGCGTATGGCAATCGCCTTGCATTTCAGATCCGGCGAGCGCAAGTAATTGCCAACAATCAATTCAGGGGTGCATAATAACATGTCATGCGGAACGATGAGTCGTTGCTGCCCATCTATCTCAATCTGGAGTTTACCGGCTATGCAATAGATAATCAGCGAGCAGTCGTTTTCACTGCTGAACCGTGCCAGCAGTTCATCCAAGTTTTCCGAAAAGGTAATGTCTTGATTTAACATAGTTGTCAATTTTGCCACAAAGGTACGGTAAAAAAATCATTTATGCAAACATTTTTGCTATAAAAGTGTTCTAAAAGGCATATTTCATAAATATGGCCAATCAATAAGGAAATATAGAAAACAGACAGAAGGGGTATATGGCACACTGTTTGATAGAAGTAAACTCGGACTTATAAAACTATAAAAGAATGATTCGTTCAAAAATTAAACTCATCGGGTGTCTGCTGGCTGTTGCGGTTTATGCCCATGCAGGCAATATGGCAGGCGACGCAACGAGCAATATGGCAGGCGATACCATACAATACAATCTGGCAGCATGCAGAGAGATGGCATTGAGTCAAGGCAGCGCGAACCGCTCCCAACAGGAGTTACAGAAAGCCGCAGAACTGAACCGCAAAGCCGCTTTGGCTGCCATGTTCCCGAAAGTGACTGCCAATGGTGCGTATATGTGGAACTCGGAAAATATCCACCTGTTAGCCAACGAGCACGCCTTTGATTTCGGGACAGCAGGGGTGAATTCAGACGGGACAAACTATTTCAATTGGAGCGGCGAGACTCTTTTGAGCCGTATGGCAACCGGTTTGGAGGGAACCCGTCTGCAGCAACCGATATTGGATATCCAAGACGCAGCGGGACAGCAGATAGCCAATGCATACCAACAGGTGTATGACCGTCTGACAGTTGATATGACGCATGTGGTAGTGGCTCATGCGGGCGTAACGCAACCTATTTATACCGGCGGCGTACTGACGCAGAACTACAAGATCGCCAAGTCCACCGAACATATAGCCGCCCTGCAATCCGAAACCAAGCATGACGAGGTGATTGCCAAAGTGGATGAAGCGTATTGGCGTGTGGTGAACGTGGAGCAGAAACACCGTCTGGCAAACGAATACTACCGGTTGCTTTGCCAATTGGAGAGTGATGTGACGGAGTTAGTGAATGAGGGAATGGCTACTCAGTCCGACCTTCTGAAAGTGCGAACCAAACGCGGAGAGGCGGAAGTGAAGAAACTGCAAGCAGAGAACGGTCTGACGCTCTCTCGGATGGCGTTAGCGCAACTATGCGGTTTGCCGTTGAGCGAGGTGTTTACAGTGGATGCCGATGGTCTTGAGCAGACCACTCTGACTACCGAAAGGATTGATGCTGAAAGCATCGTTGCCAACCGCAAGGAGTTACAGATGGCTTGGGAGGCGGAGAACATCGCCCGTAGTACCGCCAAGTTAGCGAGTGCGGGTCTTCAACCGACCATTGTTGCCTCTGCGGGCTACGTCTATACCAACCCGAGTATGGAGAACGGCGTGCGGAGCGACTGGAAAGGACACGGGTTCTTTTCCGCCGGAGTGGTGGTGAATGTGCCTATTGCACACGCGGACGATATTTTACGATACAAAGCCGCCAAGCATGCAGCCAATGCCGTAGCACTCAAGACCGAAGAGACGCGCGAGCTGCTTACACTCCAGACCACGCAAGCCAACCAGCGTCTGATGGAATCGCAGCAGAAGATAGCCGTGGCGCAACTGACCTGCCGTAACGCAGCGGAAGTGCTACGCATGGCGGAAGAATCGTTCGCGTCGGGGATGATCTCTTCTTCGGAACTGATGCAGGCACAGACGGCTTGGATGTCCGCCGCCACAGATATGGTGGACGCACAGACTGAAGCGAAAATGAATGAGGCGAAACTGCTTCAATATATAGGACAAAACTAATTGACAGATATGAAAAAGGAAAAAGAAGGAGGACTGCTGCTGGGTTTGGTGGCTCTGTTAGCAGTAGTGGTTATTGTGGCTCTGGTAGGTGTATTTGCCCTCCAGCCTGAAGAAACACTTATCCAAGGCGAGGCGGAAGCCTCCGAGTACCGTGTGTCCGGCAAAGTGGCAGGGCGCATAGAGATGTACCTATACGAAGAAGGCGATCAGGTACACAAAGGCGACACATTAGTAATCATCTACTCGCCGGAAGTGGAAGCGAAGAAAGCGCAGGCATTGGCTGCCCGCAATATGGCAGATGCCGTCAACCAGAAAGCCAAGAACGGTGCCCAGCATGAGCAGATAACCGGTGCGTACGAACTGTACCAGAAAGCGAAAGCCGGTGAGGAAATCTACCGCAAGAGTTACGAACGCGTGCAACGGTTGTACGAAAAGGGCGTAGTGAGCGAGCAGAAACGCGATGAAGTGGAGGCACAGTACAAGGCGGCTGTAGCTACCGTGAAAGCGGCTAAAAGCCAGTATGACATGGCTCTGGCAGGTGCCCGCAAAGAGGATAAGGCGGCAGCCGAAGCGCAAGTGGCGCAGGTGGACGGTATTCTGCAAGAGGTAGCCGCTGCGGAGGCCGAACGGTATTTGCTCTCGCCGTGTGACGGCGAGGTAAGCGAACTATTCCCAAAAGTAGGCGAGTTGGTGGGGCAGGGAAGCCCGGTGATGTCTATCGTCGATCTGAATGATGTATGGTTCACGTTCGCCGTGCGCGAAGATATGTTATCCGATTTTGCAATAGGCAGCGTAGTGGAGGTAAAAATCCCTGCGCTCGGAGAAGCCCGGTATCCTGTTGTCGTGACGCATGTGAAGGCGATGGGTACCTATGCCACATGGCGTACTACGCAGCAGAACGGAGGATATGATGTCAGGACATTTGATGTTAAATGCCGTCCTCAGCAGACTATTCCTAATCTGCGTCCCGGTATGACAGCGTTGGTTGTGGAAAAGTGAAAGGTGAAAAGTGAAAGGTGAAAGAGATTTTTGTAAATATCTGGCATGTGATGCGCAGGGAAGTGAAGCAGATGTTCGCCCGCCCGCTGTATATGTTTGCATCGGTGGGTGTGATGCTGCTTTCCACGTTCTTCTTTATCACGCTGATGCGACAAGGGAATGCCGAAAAGATGCCTGTGGCAATAGTGGACAAAGACCAGACGTCTATCTCACGCAGGCTGTGCCATGAGATGCAGGCTACTTCATCGGTGGATATATGTCTCATCACATCCTCTTATTCCGAAGCGCGCGAGGCGATGCAACAAGGACATATTTACGGTATCTTCGTCATTCCCGAGGGCTTTTACAGCGATCTGGCGGCATTCAAGCGTCCTCAGTTGGATTTCTATGTAACAAACGCCTATACCGTGGGCGGCAACACCGCTTACAAACAGATGCTGACCGTGGCAAACCTTGTGTCCGGTGCGTTCCAACGCGAAGTGCTACGAAAGAAAGGAATGTCGGAAGACATGATCATGCGGCGCATCCAGCCGTTAGTGATTGAAGGACACATGATTGCCAACCCGTGGAACAACTATTCCGTCTATTTAGTCAGTACTATACTGCCCGGGATATTGGGCTTGGTATGTATCATGCTCACCATCTTTGCCATCGGCTATGAGCTGAAGATGCAAACCTCGCACGACTGGCTGCGTACCGCAGGAGGCAATTACACCGTAGCGATGATCGGCAAACTCATTCCTTATACAGTCATGTATGTGATACTCGGCTTCGGCTGCTATGCGATGATGTTCGGTTTCGCAGGCTTCCCCGTCTATGGCAGCCATGCACGGCTGTTGTTCGGGCTGCTACTGTATATCTTTGCCATGGAGGCGATGGGCATCTTCCTCATCGGCTGTGTCCCCACGCTGCGGGATGCCGTTTCTATCGGGGCATTGTATTCCATGCTCGGTTTCTCGCTTTCCGGTTTCACGTATCCCGTGTCGAACATGTTGCCGCCTTTTCAGGCACTCAGTTGGTTAGAGCCGTTGCGTCATTACTATCTGATTTATGTGAACGAAGCCTTGATGGCGGCTCCATGGACCAACAGCATGGTTCCGGCACTCTCGCTTTGCGCGTTCCTGTTATTAGCGTTCCTCATCTCACCACGCTTGCATAAAGCGTTGGTTTATCAAAACTATCCATTGAAATGAAACATATCTTCCGACATCTTTGGTTGCAGACACTGGACACTTGGAATGTCTTTGTAGGCGAGCTGAGACGCATTTTCCGCGACCCTGGAGTGATGGTTATTTTCTTCCTCGCCACATTAGCTTATCCGGTTATCTACAAGGCTATTTACTGGAACGAGCAGATTACCGACATTCCTGTGGCGGTGGTGGATATGAGCCATTCGCCTCAGAGCCGTGAGTTTATACATAAATGGAACGCAGCTCCGGAGATTAAGGTGGCATATTCCTGCACTTCGATGGCAGAGGCGGAGCAGTTGATGCGCGACCGGAAGATACACGGGATTCTTTATTTCCCGCGCGATTTCGCCGCACAGTTGGCAGACCCGTTCGGACAAGCGCATCTGTCGCTCTACTGCGATATGTCATCGTTTCTCTATATGAAAGGAGTTTATCTGAGTTGTAATAAGGTAATGTTGGAGGCGATGAATAATATCGAGATCGACCGCTACGAACAGATGGGAACGGGCGAGGAAATGGCTTGGTCATTAGTACAAGATGCACCATATACCGAGACGGCATTGTTCACACCTACCGGCGGTTACGGATCGTTTCTTATTCCGGCGGTCTTGGTGATGATTCTTCACCAGACGCTGCTGTTCGGAATCTGTATGTTGGGCGGAACGGCACGCGAGGAAAACAAAGAATTATACCGTATTCCCGGACGGGGAAGAGGCTACTCCGTCTTCCGGCTTGTCTTGGGACGCTCTGCGGCTTATTTCCTGATTTACTATGCTTTAGCTGCTATCTTATTGATTGCCATGCCGCGACTGTTTGATCTGCCTCATATAGGTCAGGTAGGCGATCTGCTGCGCTTCATTGTGCCTTTCCTGTTAGCCACAATCTTCTTTTCTATGAGCATAAGTGTTTTTATCCGCAATAGAGAAACCGGTATCGTGTTATTGATTTCCACTTCGCTTATTTTCCTGTTTATGGCCGGTATCTCATGGCCAAAAGAACTGATTCCTGACGCGTGGCGGTATCTGTCCTATATTATCCCTTATACAGCCGGTGCGCATGGATTCATTCATATCAATTCCATGGGGGCGACGCTCTGGACTACACGTGCGGAATACATTACCCTGTGGATCCTCAGCGGTGCATATTTCCTAATAACTTGTTTGCTGTTTTTCTTTATCGGCAGGTACAAGGAGAAGAAAAATGTCAATCCTATTTCCGCACTTAATCATAAGGGGAATATGGAAAACTGACAAAAGGGTCATTTGGCGCATTTTTTGTATGATGATTGTTAGACCGTTGCACTGTTAGACCGTTGCACTGTTGGACCGTTAAGATGTTATGGCAGAACTGATTATTACACGCAAGCAGAAAGATTACTTGAAGATGCCTTATCAGGTAATAATTAATGGTAGGTTAGTGGGGATTATGCGTACGCCGCAAGCACGGCTGCGTATGCCTGCCGGATGTTATATGGTTACTATTCGGACGGGCGGTTTTGTGCCGGTTGGCAAGAAAGGTAAGACGATAGACATGACCCTCTCGTCCACAGAGGCTATCCAAATAACGGATTACGCTTATAACTGCCTTGATTTCAAAGACTCGGGGCGTTGGTGGGATGTTGTGTTTACGATTGATTTGGTCGTATGGATAGTGTCGCTCTTCCTTACTATTCCGCATCCTTGGAATATCGTCTATCATGTTCTGTCCGACGGTTTCTTCGTGGCATGGCTCATCCGTCTGTTCTTCGTTCGCAAGCGGTATTATGCCATGAAGAGTTATACTGCCGATACGCCTCCCGAAGAAGTTAAGCAGCGCAAGAGCCGTTTAGAGCGGTATATGGAGGAGCATCGAGACGAGATTATGGCGCGTCAGCAGCAACTATCCGAACGTCAGCAGGAACGCACACTCAACCGCCAGCGCAGAAGATACAAACGGCAGGCGGATTAAGAGTCTCACTTTCACGACGCCGTCCGTACACGAGATGTTCCGGCAAGATATGTCAAAGCGCATATCGGTTTGGATGATGAATGTGGAGAACGTCTCCGAACGTTCAGATTTAGTAAGGTATGAGTACTTGGATTATCATATTGATTGTTTGTTTTGTCGTTGTCATTGTGCTATGGCTGATGTTCGGTATCAACTGGCGCAGTAACCGCAATTATGATAGGAAACACCACCTGCTGCAAGCTAAGATGCAGGCGGAGGATACCGAAGAATTGCAACAGTTGCTCTCTTCCGATAGTCTCACTATGCACGTGGAGCCACGTTTTCGACCATTAGCAAAGATACTATCCCAAAGGGGACGATTGTCTGTTTCTACTTCGGAGGCGGAGATAATTATTTCCGGCAGACGCAAATATGACCTTTTGATACGTGATATCTTGAATGCCAAAGAGTCCATCCACATGGAGTATTTCCATTTCGGTATGGATAAGAGCAGTCGACGTATACGCGCTTTGCTTATGCGTAAAGCACGGCAGGGTGTCAAAGTGCGGTTTATCAACGAGAATATCGCCAATTTTCCTATTCCGAGCATATATTTCCTTTCTATGCGTCGGGCAGGAGTGGAGGTGGTGAACTTTTCCAACACCCGTTTTTCATTGCTCCGTTTTTTGATGACGCTTAGTTATCGCGACCATCGGAAGATAGTGGTTATTGACGGTCGCATCGGCTATACCGGCGGCATGAACATTAACGACCATTATTTCTATCAGTGGCGTGACACGCACTTGCGTCTCACAGGTGATGCTGTAGCAAGCCTGCAATACACGTTCCTTGACACATGGCTCGTTACAGGGGGACAACTGCCTGTTCCTATCAACTCTTTCTTTCCTATGCTGGCAAACGTACAAACCGATGGCTCGCCGCTCCATAACGAAATTCCGGAAGTCCTTCTTACCCAAGTCTCCACCGATGACCCGACAGCTCCTGAACCCGCTTTGCTCACCGCCTACGAGTGGATTCTCAACCATGCACAGCATTACGTGTGGTTTCAATCACCTTACTTAGCTCCGCCATTCTCTCTCATCGAAGCCATGCGTCAAGCCGTCCGACGCGGTGTAGAAGTGCGGATCATGCTCCCTGAACAATGTGACACGCCAATTATGCGACCCATCAACAAAAGTTTCTACGCCGACATGTTGCAAGCGGGTGTTCAACTCTATACTCGTGGAGGCGAGTTTATGCACAGCAAGACGCTCGTCTGCGACGATTATCTCTCTATGGTCGGCTCATCCAACCTCGATTACCGCAGCTTCGGTATTGACTACGAAATCAATACCTTCTTTTACGACCGCGACATCGCTTTGCGGCAGAAGCATATTTTCGAGGCAGACCTGCCCATCTGCCGACAGCCGGATGCCGGTGAGGTAAAGACCACGCCGTGGCAGCGTCTCATGCGACTTCTGGCACCTATTGTGTAATGGCGAGTGAACGAATTAACGGATGAACGAATTAACGAGTGAGAGATGCTTTAGACAAGAAAAATGCGCAAATCGAACAGGGCAACCGCATCAAAATAATTGACGTTTATAGTGCGAATTGGGTTGTTAAAAGTAATAACTTTTCATTCGCGGCAAGGCGGCAAAAACACAGTATAAATAATTGAATTTTATTGAATTAACTATTGCATAGATAATAATATTATGGTATCTTTGTGGCATAATTAACGCCTAAAAAGATGCTATTATGT
>CAKZZM010000168.1 GCA_937885465.1 uncultured Bacteroidales bacterium | reverse complement strand
AGTGGGGACACTCGCGCTCCTGACGGCTGCAAAATTACTGCCACCAAACAAATCCCAAAATATGCACTTTAATGGAGGGTTACAATTGTATAAGGTGTACCCCTTCCATTTTGGCAGGTACCCCTTCCATTTTGGCAGGTAACCCTTCCATTTTGGCAGGTACCCCTTCCAAATTGGAAGGGGTTCCCAATAGGCAGGTTTTTATATGCCATTTTCTTGCCGTTTAATTTGATTTCCTCTACCAATCCAAGTTCGAGTAAGTGATGCAGTATCCTGCGTATCGTCTGTCCTGACGAATGCGTGCATTTTACTAAGTTAGATAAAGGCAACTTGTATTGCCCGAAATTTTCGGCGATGCCTTTTATCCTGCAAAGGATAAGAAGTTCTATTGCCGATAGTTCAGGATATTGCTCGGCAATCTTCAAGTCATTAGAAGATAAATTCTTTTTCTGCTTTCATATTTTTCAAATTTAGCGTTGTAAATGTTCAAATAGTGGAGAACGTCTCCGAACGTTTATGGTGGAGAACGTCTCCGAACGTTTATAGTGGAGAACGTCTCCGAACGTTTATGTTGGAGAACGTCTCCGAACGTTCATACTTATATTATTCGGCTATCACCCCCGCCCAACCAAAGCGTTGTCCCGCCCAACCAAAGCGTTGTCCCCCCCAACCAAAGCATTGTCAATTATGCCGAATATTATTCGGCTTTTTATAACCTAATTTATTAACCACTTAAACCCTTTCTAACTATGAGAGTAATTCCTATCAAATTGGTCGAAGGTTTCCGAGGCAAAGTGTGCGAGCATTCCGACACTTACACCCGCCAAGACCGCGCAACAGGTAAAACCTTTACCGGCACTATCTGCAACCCCTACACGGGCGAACCTACATCGGGTCAAACCGCAGTGCGTAACAAGTTCAAGCAAGCCCTCACCGCCGTCAGTGCGGTGTATGAGGACGCCGGCGCGTTGCAGGCGTACCGCGAGGCTTTCTTGACACAAAGCAAGTATTCGCGTCTGAGGACGTATATCTTTGCTAAGGAGTACGAGAAAATCGTGTAAACCCAAATGGGACGTGGACGGCTCGTCCGCGAAATGGGACGTAACCCCGCCCGCAAATTTCCATCGCTAACAAAAGGAGAGTACCAACCCTTGAAACGGGTCGGTACTCTCTATGTTTAAAATGCAACGCTCGGGAGGCGTTGACCACATTCTTACACGATATGGGCGAGTTCAAGAAGGTATATATCCCGCTTGCATACGAAAAGAAAGACCGCTTTTTTTATGTAGGTAAAGTGGCAAAGGACTACATCAACGGTTACGATGAGGCAAAGAAGGCGTATAACAAACTGCAAGAGGAAACGGAATATGACGACGATGGCAATGAGGTGAAGCAGAAGGACAAGAAGCTTGAAGGCGTGTTTATCTGCAGCGGCGAGAGGGATGCTATGAATGTAGCCGGTATGGGCTATTATCCGATATGGTTTAACAGTGAAACGGCAGAGATAACCGAACCGCTGATGAACAAGCTGCGTGCTATAGCGAACGTGGTGTATAACATCCCGGATATAGACGCTACCGGCATACGACAGGGTAATAAGCTGGCTTTGCAGTATATGGACATTCACACCATCGAGTTGCCGCAATGGCTGATGCAGTTCCGGGACAGACGAGGCAGACCGCGTAAGGATCTGCGCGATTTCTTGGAGTTGCGACCGACCAACAGCGAGTTTACAAAACTCAAGAATACGGCTAAATGCGCGCGGTTCTGGAAGATACGTTACTCGGACAAAGGCGTTAAGACAGAGATAAGCACGACTTCGTTGTTGCATTACTTGCGGCTGAACGGTTTTTACAAACTCAAAGACCGTATAACAGGCGAGATGAAGCCGGTGCGTATCGACGGCTACAAGGTTGAGGAGATGACCCCGAAGCAGATACGCGACTTTATACGCGAGGACTTGAAACGCCGTCAGGTGGAGAATGTGGCATACGAGGCTTATATCAATTCAAAGAAGGCAACACAGAGTATATATGACGACTTGGACACGATAGAGCCTAATTTCAATGTAGCAACGGCAAAGTCGAGGACATTGTTTTTTGAGAATTGCATGGTAGAAATAACGGCAGACGATGTGCGCGTGCAAAAACTCAAGCAAGGCGATGAAGTGAGTGCTTACTGCTGGTCGGGCAAGATTATTCCGCACCGCTTTGAGCGCACTGCACCGGCTTTTACTTTTGACGGCGACCACTTCAATATCAATTATCCGACAGATGCAGAGGGTAACGAACAATATCCGGCAAGTATGTGCTTCTCTTATTTGCTTAATGCAAGCCGCCTGTATTGGCGCAAAGAGTTTGAGGAGTGCGCAACTGACGATACAGCCTTTGAGGAAGAATACCGTCGTGCGCGTCGGTTTGCGATATGCAGCGAGCGTCTGACCGACGAGGAGAATGTAAATCAGATATTGGCACTGCTGAATAAGATTCAGGCTATAGGCTATCTATTACGCAAACACAAGGAGCAAGACCGCGCCCGTATGGTGTGGTTGATGGAAGAAAAATTAGTCGGTGCAGACGAGAGCAGCGGCGGAACAGGTAAGAGTCTGTTTATGACTATACTTGATTATTTGCACCTTTGCAATCAAAAACTGATTCACGGCAGGCGAGTGGACGAAAAGAACGACAAATTTTTGTTCGGCAATGTAACGGAACAGACCGACATCGTGTATATTGAGGATGCCAAAAAGACCTTTGATGTAACCACGTTATACTCGGCAATAACCGGCAAGATGCTTATCAACCCGAAGAATAAAGACGAATACGCTATTGACTATGAGCGCAGTCCGCTGATTGTGGCAAGCAGCAACTTTCCACCGGCTAATATCACGCGCGATGGCAGCACATCAAGGCGTATCCTGATGGTTATCTATAGCGACTATTACCACGAGCAAGACAAGGACAAGAAGGTGTATCGAGAGACGCGGCAGGTAAGCGACGACTTCAACGGCAAACGCTTATTCGGCAGCGACTACACAGAAGCGGATTATAATGCAGACTATAATTTTATGATAGACTGCATACAGTTTTACATGCGCTACAACAGCCGCTTTTATATACCGAGCCTTAACAATGTGAGCAAGCGAGCCGACATTATGGCTATGGGCGACGACTTCATGGATTGGGCAGAAGAATACTTCGCAGAGGATGGTGGCAATATAGACCGGCTTATTCCACGAGCAGAGGTATATCAAGACTATTGCGACAGTTTAGGCAAGACCAACAAGACAAAAGGCAAAAAGAGTTTCCGGGATTCATTGCGCGCTTTTGCTCATTTCCACAACTATGAACTTAATCCGGCAGGACTGACAGGTATTCGTGATGACGGACGTATTACGCGCAAATGCAGGATAGGTGCCAGTTTGGAGCAGAAGCCTTGCGAGATGTTTTATATGCACAAAGAAGGCAACGCGCTTAATGATGAGTTGGGTAGTCGGTATGTAGGGCTATAATATGCCAAAATCAATGTAAAATTTTGTATGTTTGAAAAATAGTATTATCTTTGCGCCGTGAATTATAAAAACTTACTGCTATGGCAACAAAAAAGACTGCTGACGAGATACGTCGCGAACAATTGGCAAAAGAGAGCATGGAACTGGTACTCAAACGCGGTGGAGTAACTAAAAAAGTGTTATTGGAAGATGCTATGCACCGCTTTTTTAATAGGTATTATCAAGAGTTGCTTACACCGGCGGAGCAACGCAAGTATGCAAGTGTAATATCATGAGCGGCAAAACATTGAATAAAGAGCGCAGAGTTTATATCGACACCAATGTCCTTATAAACTACTATCGTGGTCTGCAAGAAGATACTAAAGCAATGGAGATGCTTTTTAAGATGCGCGATTGTGAGTTATACGCATCAGTATTGACCATCGCGCAAACAATTTCTACACTACAAGGTAATAAGCAGATTAAAGCTTCTCGCGAATCTGTTGTAACCTTTGTCCGTAAATTAGCAAATAAAATTCATTTTATAGGATTTACCGATAAAGATATTGAGGCTGCTTTTGTCATGGAAAACAGCGACCTCGAAGATAATCTGCAATATGTTATAGGTTCTAAACTTAAATGCTACTACTATGTAACAAACAATGTGAAGGACTACAAATATAATGCTATTTCAGCAATAACGCCTTCGCATGTATATACAATAGATGATAGATGCGTAATACAACTCATGAATCATTCAGATAAAGCCGTTTGTAGCGTTACAGACGGCTTTTTTATGCGCCATGCCTTATTCGGTTACAGTTACATTTCGTTATCGTCTAAAGCCAACGCAAGGAAACGCGTGCGCACCTATTGCCCCCGCTTCGCCCCCTTTTTATCCCCTTTATATTACTAAATTTTTGTAACTCTGTAACCTAAACAAGGCTAAAGAGGGTAAAAAAAAGAAAAATAAGGAGTTATGTGGTTACAAATTCGGTTACAAAAGTGGTTACAAATTTGGTTACAAAAAATATAAAACCTAAAAAATACCTGTTTTGGGCTAAATACTTGCAGATTTGCAGAAAAAGCAGTATTTTTGCAAGCGAATTAGAAACACTATAATTATGACAGCAAAACGAAATGCCGAACTCGGTAAGAAACGCGACCAGTTACTCAAGACCATGCTTGCAAAAGCGGGTGTAAGCAGAAGTGAAATCCACGATGTTGCAGAACGTCGTTGGGTAAATGCTAATTTAGATCTGCTCACAGCAGCCGAAAAGAAACAATACGCAGAAGTATTATCTCTATGAAAAACAACGAAAATCATATATTTATAGATACCAACTGCTTAATGAATTATTTTGTGGAAAAGTATCATTTATATAAGACCGCTTCAACTGATAACGCCGATGCTTTGCGTTTTCTTTTTGGTTTGAATGGTAAAAAGTTATATGTATCCTCTCTCAATAGCTCAAATAACTGCCAAACTGCAAAAGTATATCGGTGCTGAAACGATGATTAAAGAAATAGCCAACTTTATACATCGCTACAATATCATTAAGTTTAATGAGCAAGATATTAAGCAGGCTATCAGTGCTAAATTAGCAAAAGATATTGAAGATTTATATCAGTACGAAATGAGCCAAAAAGTCAAGTGTTTTTATATTATGACTAACAATATTAAAGACTTTTCTTCACTCGCAAACATTGTAGCTTTTACCCCTAAGAAAGTGCGCAAAATTATATTTTAATTAACATCATACTTATAGTAGCCGCTTGCAATTATGCAGGCGGCTTTCTTTTTGCGCTCCGACATCAGCTTCGAGCCAACTCCGACAAAGCTCCGACAAAATTGTACGTCATTTTTTGTATAGCCCGACATCGCTCCGTAATTTTGCAATCGAAACTCCGAGCGAACTCCGAGCGAACTCCGAGCGAACTCCGACTAACTAATTGAAATAACTAAATTTACATAAATTATGGCAAAAACTGAAAGAAAGCCGCTGACCTTTAATGTCAGCACCGACACTTACAACCATTTCGCGCAACTCTTCCCGCATGAAACATTGCAAGGTAAACCCGACTGCTCCGAGAGTAACCTGTTAGCTATTCTCGAACCATACGAGAATCCGCAGGAAAGTAACTCTGACCTACTCCGACAGTGCAACGAACTTAATCGTACTAACGCCACGCTTCAAGAGCAAAACGAAAAACTTGCAGCCGAAGTAAAACGCCTACAAGCACAAGTCGAAGAGCAAGACCGCGAATATGCGGCTAACAACAACCAACACGCTGCCGACTATCAACAGTCACAAGAGCAACTACAGCAACTCACAGCACAGAACAATCTGCTCACAGAGCAGAACACCGCACTTCAAGAGCAAGTACGGGCATTACAGTCTGCCGAAATCAACTGGGACAAAATCAAATCCACTATACAGCCGTTTACAGTGGCACTGCTTGAAGAAACAGCACAACGCCTCACGGTTAAACAAGGACACGAAATAACGCCCATGCAGATATTGGTAGATATGTTCCTACGCTACACTATCGAACGATGGAACGAATGGTTTTATAAGTTTGTACTTAAAGACAGCGACATTATCGCTATTGCACAGACTATCAACCCCGACATCCGCACTATTGACCAAATCCGCAAAGCGGTACTGAAAAAATGAGCGTTCTTGATGACATAGGTATAAATAGTATGCTTGTGGGCTTGATTCGTCCGCATGTACCAAAGATTGCAGCCAAGATATTGCCGCTTATCAATGATGAGTTGGTAAAAATCTTATATCAGAGCGATTGTGAACGGATGGAAGATGAAGCACAGTCAGCTATCATGCTTTTCAGGGATAAGCAGGATGATATTTTTCTATCGGTTTGCAAACTGTCAGAAGACGACCGTATTTTGCGCATGAGCAAGCCTCTACAGATGAAAGAATATCTGACTTCGCTAATCAACGAAGCACTAAACAATCAAGAGAAATAATTATGTTAACAGACCAACTACAAGACAATTATCAGTTTACCGACGGCGACCTCTCCCTTATTCAGGAGATGGAAACGCCGAAACATGAAATGAACATCGAAGAGCGTCCCGACTTTAGTACCGGTGATTCGCCTATTACTCAAGACGATTTGCAAAATGCCGACACGCAAGAGAATGAAGGGCTTATCAATGCTGCTGTAGAGGAAACCGCTAATATCGTTACCGACAGTATAGATTTCGGTGCGGCGTTTGGTTTGCACCTTATCAGTAAGAACTCTATAGAGAGCCACAAAGCAACACCGGAGCAAAAAGGACGCATCAGGCAGATTATCTATGTCTATTGCGAGCAGACCGGCGGTTATATACCGCTGTGGTTGCAACTCATCATTCTTATTGTCGGCATATATGGCAGTCAGATTCCGGCAGCACTTGACCAACGCAAGATAAATCTTCTTGAAGAAAAAAACCGCAAACTCGAAGAAGAAATCAAAAAGTTGCAACTTGAGCAGAAGGCAACGCAGTTGCAGAATCAAATCAACGAACAGGTAAATCCGACCACTGACAATGAACCTACAGACAGCAAATAACGCACGCGCCGCCAAGTGTACTATCGTTTTAGGTTTCAATGGTACCGGCAAGACTACGTATTTACGTAATACGCTTATGGCACTGTGGGCGCAAGCGCATAATCGTGGCGAACGATTGAAGATACTTGTTGTTACGCCGGACGATGCCGAATGGACTATGTTTGAGGAAAACAGGTTGCTCACGCCCGACGACTTCCTTTGGGATGGTATAATGCGGCATATATGGAACGACCAACACACGCCGGATATTCTTGAGTACTTTAAGAATGGTATCATCGTCTTTGACGATTGCCGCTGTTACTTCAAAGATAATCTCGATCCGCGAATTACAGAGTTGCTCATCCGTCGTCGGCAAAGGGCTGTTGATGTGTTTGCTGTTGGTCATGGTTTCACAACAGTACCGCCTAAATTCTTCACTTACTACAGCGATGCCGTACTCTTTAAGACCGTTGATAATATCGACCGACGCAAAGACTGTATCACCAACTTTGACTACTTCAAGCGCAAACAAGCCGAAGTGAACGAGCGCAGCAAACGCGATACATACTATCACATACGTATTAAAAACACTGATATTTAACAATGCAGGAACGAGCGATGTATAAATATGAATTGGCAGACCTTGCCGGTGTGAGTACGCGCTGCATCACCGAACTATGCAAACAATACGAGCAGGATATGCAACTGCTTTGTCCCACCTACAAACGCTCATCCAAACTCCTACCGCCTATTCTTGTAGCCTTTCTCAAAGAGAAATATGTGATAACATGATTTTTCAACAAACACTTGTATGTTTGAAAAAATAGTATTATCTTTGCGGCGTAACTAAAAACTTACTGCTATTATGGCAAAGATTGTAGAACAAACCCAAAGAGAATTAATGGGGAAAGAGGTTATTGAAATCATCATCAAAAGAAGTGGTGTTACCAAGCAGGATATTGTAGAGACTGCTATGCACAATTTCTGCCGTAATAACATCGACTTATTAACCGCCGCTGAGCGTCGCAAATATGCAAGTGTTATATTATGAGCAATAAAGCCAATAGAGAGCGTCACATATTTGTTGATACTAATATATTTTTATTGAATAACAAACAATGCCGAAAGTACTATTATATATTACAGCAAGAATAACATGGACTTTTTTGTTTTTCGGGACTGATGTAAACGAGAATCGCGCTCATGTTCATGTAGGCAAACGCGGGACAGAAGTATTTGCGAAAATATGGCTCGAACCAACTGTCGAAATCGCGTCTTATGGCAGTTTGACACAAGCACAAGTAAAACAAATAGTTTCTATTGTCGAAGAAAACAAGAGTCAGTTAATGCAACAAAGGAAGAACTTCAAAGCCGGCAAAACTATGAAACTAATCAAAATCAATAAATGATATGAAACAAATAGATGGTTATTGGGATGTTACCCCTAAGATAAAAAATGTTACCTTTCCTGTGCGTGGCAAGATAATGGTAGCGTTGGAAGATGGCAGACAGATAATAATGCCTCTCTCTAATTTCCCGTCTATCAAGAAAGTGCCTGTAAAAGAGCGTAAGGACTGGTATGTTATGGGCAATGGTTTAACGTGGGACAGTTGCCCTGAAGTAATTCATGTTGAACAGATTTTAGGTAATTATGCCCGATATAATCATGATGTGATATAGTTCCCTCTCTTTCTGCACTTCCTTTGCGCTATCATAACATAACTTTTTTCCCTGTACTACTATGTAGTATAGGGAATTTTGCTTTTATGCCGGGAAAATGCACGGCAAACGCATCAAAATTTTTTATTATTACGTATGGTTTGTTTGCGAACGAGT
>CAKZZM010000167.1 GCA_937885465.1 uncultured Bacteroidales bacterium | reverse complement strand
CCAAGTTGAGCCAACTGAAGGCACCGCTGCATATATTGATTATCGTTCAAGTTGCTGTAGTTCTTTATATGTAAATCCTCGTGCAAGCAGATAATTTATTAATTTTGCCTCAGCCACATCGGCTTCATTCTCCTTATATTCCTTCATTTTCTTCTCGGCGAGGCGTTGCAGAACTTGCATATATTCGTCTTGCGGGAAATCTTTAAGTGCCGATTTAATATCATTTAAAGGCAACCTTTTGGCAGCAAGTGCAGCCCGTATTTTCTCCCTTCCCCACGACTGAAACAGCACCTTATCGTGCACAAAGGCGCGGCAATAACGCTCAGAAGATATATATCCGTTATCAATAAGATTATCAATAATCTCATCTATCTGATTGATGTCTGCTCCCCAAGCGTACAGTTTGTTACGCACTTCCTGCTCGCAGTGTTCACTGCGAGCACAATATACTTCTGCTTTCGAAAGGACATTTATATCCATTATACAATAGTGGAGAACGTCTCCGAACGTTCTGGATTACTTACTCCTTTATAAGTAAGGTCTATGGTCGTTGGACATACAGATATAAATCCACTACGTAGGGCGTGTTGGTCGGTATCGGTTGCTTCAGGTTCTGTATCAACGAAATAGCCGCCAAGTTTGTGGCACGCCACCCCTTGCTCGTCTTGCGTCTCGGTCATTTCTTCCGTCCAATACCCCCGTGCCTGACGAGTAAAGCGAAAACCTTCAATCTTACCTTTCGGAGCATTAATATTCCAACAAAGGCGATCGGTGCTCTTCGTATAAGGCTCGCCGTCAGAGGTGTAATACAGCATCTTTGTTAGTGGCACAAGATATGGTTCAAACTGCGAGAAGTCTGCATCAGGCTCATGGTCGCAGATAGAGAACCCGATAGCGGGGATATTATTTTCTATTCCCACAAAAACCGCCCCCATCGTTCCTGAATATCGGGCATTAACTGTACTATTATCGCCGTGATTGATACCGGCACAAACGAGGTCAGGACAGCGGTCGCGCATCAGTACCTGCATTCCCATTTTTACACAGTCCGCAGGTGTCCCGCTGCAAGTATAAACGGAGAGGCTGTGCAAATCATCTTGTGCCGCCTCGTCTTTTATATGTTTCAAATATAGCGGATTATTAAATGAAACAGCACTCGACATACCCGATTGAGGCGTTTCGGGAGCAACGACGACGACATCTCCTAACTGTCGCATCGCTGCAATAAGCACATTCAGCCCCTTTGCTCCCCAACTGTCATCATTTGAAATAAGAATAGTCATCTTTATTTAACCTCTTGTCATTTATTTACTACCTGTCAGTCTTTTTATCTCAGCTATAATCGCGTCAGCAAATTTCTGCGCTTGTTCCATTGTCGGGGCCTCGGAATAGATACGGACAATAGGTTCGGTGTTCGACTTACGAAGAAGCACCCACCCCTGCGGGAAGTTAATCTTAACGCCATCGCGATCGTCTATATCATACATCTTATATATGCCCTTCAACGCAATGAGAATAGTATCGATGTCCATCTGAGGAGTCAGTTGCAACTTATTCTTCGATATTTGATAGTCGGGATATTCAGCCCTCAGTTGGGATGTCTTGCATTTTTTATGTGCTAAATGTGAGAGGAAGAGCGCGATACCTACAAGTGCGTCTCTGCCATAATGAGATGCGGGATAGATAACTCCTCCGTTACCTTCGCCACCTATGATAGCACCTGTGCGTTCCATCTCCGTTGTCACATTAACCTCCCCCACTTTCGAGGACGAATACACACAACCGTGTTTCTCTGTCACATCTTTTAGAGCACGAGAAGAAGACAGGTTGCTGACAGTGCTGCCCTTAGTATGCGAAAGGACATAATCTGCGCAAGCAACTAAGGTGTATTCCTCACCGAACATTGATCCGTCTTCCTTGATTATAGCGAGTCTGTCCACATCGGGGTCAACAACGAAGCCCACATCTGCTCTGCCGTCGTGCATCAGATCAGAAATCTGCGTCAGATTCTCCGGCAGTGGTTCGGGGTTATGTGGAAAATTGCCGTCGGGAGTGCAGTTCAGTTCGATAACATTCTTCACACCTAATGCTTTGAGAATAGCGGGGATAGCAATACCTCCCACTGAATTGACGCAGTCGATAGCCACGGTGAAGTTTGCCTTTTCTATTGCCTCTTTGTCAACAAGTGGTAAAGAGATAACATTCTCAACATGATAAGGCAGATAATCTTTTTTTGTTTCGATGCCTAATTCTTCAACCTCTGCAAAGATGAAATCATCTTTTTCGGCAATTGCGAGCACCTCTTTACCCTCTGCATCGGTTAAGAACATACCTCGTTCGTTGAGCAGTTTGAGTGCGTTCCATTGCTTTGGATTATGGGAAGCAGTGAGAATAACACCTCCGTCTGCTTTCTCTCCTATCACTGCCAATTCGGTTGTCGGGGTCGTGGCAAGACCTATATTTATAACATCGCAGCCCATACCAAGAAGAGTGCCTACAACTATCTTCTCGACCATCTCGCCCGATACGCGTGCGTCCCGTCCGACGACAATTCGCAGTTTCTTATCGTCTTTCTTCCGGCTGACAGCGTACGCAGCAGTGAAGCGAACTATATCGAGAGGGTTAAGTCCTTCTCCGACGCGACCTCCTATCGTGCCGCGAATACCTGAAATAGATTTTACAAGTGACATAATTATTTACCTTTTACACATTTACCTTTTAACTCATTCCTCCACAGCAGTTTATTGCTTGGGCGGTTATATATGAAGAGAGGTCTGAAGCGAGGAAGAGTGCCACTTTCGCCACTTCTTCCGGTGTACCGCCACGGCGAAGCGGTATCATACTTACGAATTCTTGCAGTTTCTCTTCCGGTAGGTTCTTCGTCATATCAGTCAGTATAAAGCCCGGGGCGATGCAGTTTGCCCTTATTCCCCTTGACCCTAACTCTTTTGCGGTGGATTTAGTGAGTGCAATGATGCCCGCCTTCGATGCGGCATAATTGGCTTGCCCTGCGTTGCCGCCTATGCCCACTACAGATGACAACGATATAATACTCCCTCTGCGTTGCGATAACATAACAGGTGCACAAGCGTGGATATAGTTGAACGCTGATTTGAGGTTGACGCGCAATACCTCGTCCCACTGTGCCTCACTCATTCGTAAAAGCAGTCCGTCGCGAGTGATACCTGCATTGTTAACGAGAATATCTATCTTGCCAAACTGCTCTTTTACCTGTTTGACAACCTCGTGCGCTGCTTCGAAATCAGAAGCGTCACTCACGTAGGATTTCGCTCTTATATTATTATTCTCAAGTTCTTTTATCAGTTCGTTTTCCCGTTCACCGAGAGCGATGTCGGTAAAGGCAATATCGCAACCTTCCGAAGCAAAAAGCAAAGCTATTTGCCTGCCTATGCCTCTCGCAGCGCCTGTTATCAGAGCTACCTTATTTTCAAGCAGTTTCATTAAAAATCAAAATTGAAAAATTAGTAATATTATCTCGCCTTAATATGCGATGCATTTTTTGAATGTTCTCAAACGTTCTCCACTTTTGAACGTTCGGAGACGTTCTCCACTATTTTTTGAATGTTCTCAGACGTTCTCCACTTAATGTTTCCTTTATTTGCAATTAACTTCGAGTTTGCGGCAAATAAGCAGTTTCTCCTTTGCGAGTTTGGTCTGCTGCCGTAACTCTTTTTCAAGAGTCAGAATAGTCTGAGCATCTTGCCGGTCATTCTTATTGATGCTGTAAGATTGACGAAGCGATAGCAGTTGAGCCGCTTTCTGCTCTATATCTGCTGATATATTGACATATTCCTGCGCATATACTTTAGCCTCATCGGAGCAGAACATGTCAAGAGAATTATAGTAGGTGTCGCCTGAGATTAAAATTTTGGGGATGGCGTTTTGCGGTTTGCTTTGGTCAATATTCTGCGCTTCATCCTTTTTTGCAGTATTTTGCTCTTTTTCTGTGCTAATCACCTCTGCTGTTCTCACTACTGTCTTCAGTTGAGCATAGTCGCGCACATACTGTTCCGACGAGTCGCGCAAAATCTGCTTTTCCTCGTTAGGAATGAAAGAATATAAGGTAAGTACGCCTCTCTCTGCTTGTCTGTCAGTGAGGAGATAACCGGTTTCGCTTATCTCGTCAATAAAATAGAGGTAATCGTTTGCGAGAGAGTTAAAGGGAATACTGAGCAACTGAGGTGTCAGCCAAGTATCGGATGAAGGATTATAGCGGGTGACATATATATCCCACTCTCCGAGACCTTGATTGGATAGGGCTGAATAATAGAGCGTTACTCCGTCAGGAAGAAGGAAGGGATAACCTTGTGTATTGTACTGATTGATGATATCGGGCAATGTATCCAGTGCTGACCAAGATTTGTCTAATAGTTTCTCCTGTTTGGCAATCACTATGCGTCCGCTGTCTTTTTCTCTCACAGCTATAATACGCCTATCAGCGCGTTCGTTAGTATAAGTGAAATTGCCGTTTGTAAAACTGAACGTTCCTTGTTCTTTCGGCAGCGGAATACGATTAAGCAACTCATTTGCGGGGAAAGAAACGGAGTCGATAAAAGTGATATCTTCCGTTCTTGCAAGCATTTTTTCCGCTCTCTCAGCCCGCTTTATTTGCTCTATAACCTCACTATATCTTTCGTTTCCCTCTCCGATACCATCGAGATAAGATTTGTACATTTGTTTGGCTTCCGTGAAGCGATATGCCACATAATACAGGTCTCCGAGGTAGAGGTTGCGGAGGTTATACTTGTCGCCTGCCGCCTCAAAATGCCGGATTGCATTTTCGTTATCTCCCAACTCCTGCTCGCAACGAGCAAGACGATAGGTGTAAAGAGCATTTTTAGGACTGCTCTTATGAAGAGACAAGTATAACTCTCCTGCCTCTGCGTATGCTCCCTCCTGAAAGAGAGCATCAGCGCGCTGCACCACCGTAGCAGCATTGGCAGTGGTCAGCAGTAAAATATACAATATAAGAAAAATCTTTCGCATCATTGCGGCATAGTAGAAGTTATATACAAAATGCAAAATTACTGAAAATTATCCGAGTAGTAAAGAAAAATGTTAAAATTCCGTTTCTTTCGTTTTTTTCCCATATTCATCAGAACGTTCGGAGACGTTCTCCACTGTTTTCATTAGAACGTTCGGAGACGTTCTCCACTATTGAGAGACGCTAAAGAATAGCGTCTCTACCGCCAGACGTTCGGAGACGTTCTCCACTACTATTTGTCGAGGAAAGGCAGGAATACTTTTGCGCCGTTTCGGGCTTTCTCGTCATGTGCTTCAAGCACTGCTTTCACTCTCTCTTTCTTTACTCCAAAACGAACGCCTATCAATATATTAACTGACCAGTCCCAACTATTCAGTCTCAAATTTTCCGTTTCCTGTGTTTCTTTTGTACGGAAGCGGATATTATTAAACTGTCCGTAGGCAGCAAGGCTGACCCATTTATTTGCCTCCCAAGCGACAGAAGCGCGGGCAGTCCCCGTGAAATAGACGGGGAAACGCGGTTTGGGGACACTGCTTAGTTGGATAGGCGTATCCCCAATCTTATCGTTCCAAGTGAAAACTGCATGATTGAAGACGACAATCATAGGCATAGCGGATATATGCAGCATCACCTTACCTCTATTGGGAGTGTAGTTATACCCGTAGCCGGCACCCAAAGCAATCTGATAAAGGTTTATCTCGTTAATATAATTGAGTCCTTCTGTTATATTTTCGTTTACAGTAACGAACGAGTTGCCTCGATATTGAGCATTAACAAGGAATGAACCGGCAGGTTTGAGTTGCCTATAGCCTTGGCGGATACTCGCGGAAGGTGAGTACTTTTTATAGTTAAAGGCGTAGAAGAGATTAATGAGCGTCGTCTTTATCTCCATATCATTATCTTTGAAAATAATAGGAGGATTATTACCGACGGGTTGGAAATCGCCTGACATATTTGCGTAGGTATAATGCGATATCTCTATTCCGCAAGTCCTGCCATAGAAGGCGAAGTTGAACTTTTGAGTATAAGAATGTAGCGGGTCCCACGCAAAAGACAGACTTATTCCTCTGTAGTTGATATCAAAACCGAGGTCAACCGATGGGCGAGAGTGAATATTAAGAGCAACATTACCCTTATTGATAATGTCGTAAGCCTGTAGTCCGGTTAAATTTCCCGTTTCGCTGTTGGTGAACGATAATCGCCAACAGTTTTCATGAAAAGTGAGGTAACTGCTATCAAGTTCGTTGAGTAAGATCTTTTGGATGAAGCGATCGAGGCGATAGAGGAATGTCTCGGTGTTGGTATAGTGAGGTTGTGGTGCTTGCAAGTCGGTATATTGATCAGACTGCTCGGAAAGTTCCTCGCTATGCACTGCTACTGCTCCCGTAAGGAGCAGTAGCAAGCAAAATGTGGTTTTTACATTCATCTAAAAATCGAAAGTCTAAGTGACTAAGTTCTTCACTATTGAGAGACGCTAAAGAATAGCGTCTCTACCGCCAGACGTTCTCCACTATCTTACTACTTTGATTGTCTTGCCTGAAGGAGTGACAATGAGGTAGAGACCGTGTGGCAGGGCACTGAAATCGTAGTCGTTATTTGTGGTGGTAAGCAAGTTACCTGTCACGGTATATATATTCACGAAAGTCGAGTACGGATTACGGAGCGTCATTCCGGCGAGCCACAAGCCGCTATCTTCAGTATCGTCAAGAGCATCAGCGGTAGTGGCAAAAGCGACATAGACATGCGTGTTGATATAGTCGCTTACCGTAAATCGGAGTCCGTAGTGGTTATCGCTCAGGTCAACTGTCTCGCCGCTTGCAGGTGTTACGAAGGTTGTCTTGTCAGCAAGCGTGATAGTCGGTTTGACAGCAGCGAGATTGGTGCCTTCAGGGAGAACGATATTGATAGTATTATCAGACTCATCAATAGTTGCGGCAACCCCGTCAATTGAGAAAGAAGTGATACGCAATTCCGGGGCAGTAAAATCAAAAGCATCCGAAGCACAGAGGTAGTCTATCATATTAGAGATTAGAGTCTTACCATCTGCGGTGAGGTTAGCGGCACTCTTATGGCCGATAGGCAGAGTGAGATATTTAGCACCTCTAACAGCAGCAGGTATCTCGTGTATAAACACTGCCTCGTCGCCGTCATTGATATATTCATCTCCGCGTTTAGCAGATGTAGCGAGGCAATATCCGCCTTTGGTATCCACGCCTGCCGTCATCAGTCCTTTTGTCCCGCTAACGCTGCTAATAACCTGAATACTATCAGTGGCAAGATGGTTGAAGATTGGGTGCGAGGGCTGACGAACTGCTATTTTTGTTCGGTTGATAGATCCATTATCAGGGTTACCCCAGTTGAGACGCGAAGCGGTGTAGGTGAATATCTTCATATTCAACACGGGCTTCTGCAGGTTGCTAATAATACCGATAACCTCCTCATTGTCGGCATCTACATCTTCTGAAATCACTATAAAGTCGTAAGTTGCATATTCACTTGCGCTAAGCAATGCTCCCCCCGCCGGTCGTGCGAAGTAGTTATACTTAGTGATGAGATATGAATACGCTCCACCTGTCTTATTCTCTTTCGACTTGTAGAGATAGAGCATTGACTTTGTTGCTCCCGGTACTGTTGTCGGTGAGTTCGACTCCACAACAACCACGCCCGTGAGTGTATTTGCCCCCGCAAGAGTAACGGTATAGGTGAAAGTGCCGACCGTTGTAGGCGTACCACTGAGACTAAGCGTGTTGGCATCAGCATCGTGGGTGAAGGTTAGTCCTGCCGGTGCAGTACCCGTCCATTGCCACGACAGAGCACTATCATCGATGCTATAATAGCGGATAACGACCGGCTGCATTGCCGATTTCTCATACACACTGATCAGCGTGTCTGCATCTTGCACATACTCCACCTTCGAAGATACTTTAAAGGAACCTGTAATTGTGCTTACTACTGTTCCGTTCTCATCGCGAGCGGAGATAGTGTAACTATATGTACCATCCGGACATTCGGCATTACCCCCAATCGTTAGTGTATCAGCATTACCTTTTATCAGACTGATGCCTGTAGCCTCTGCTCCGTTCCATGTAAGTTCTGCATCGGAGATACGATTTTTCAGATAGTAAGTTATGGGGCGTATAGATTGCGTCTGCAGTACTATTTGGGAAGAGTCGTTGCCCGCTACATGCTTCAGTTTAGGCACATAAGCAAGGCGAAGAGAGAAAGCAGTGAATTTGTTGTTGCTTGCTCCAACACCTTTGACGGTTATGATATGCTCAAGCGGCGAAATATCGAAGCGACGGACACTGAATGAACCACTGAGCGACATTGATTGTTTCACGCCGTCAACATAAACCTCAAAATGCTTACCTTTAGATTCTGTAGCATTATTATCTGCTCCGAGGAAACTAAACTGGTCGTAACCGCGAATACGCAGTTGCATTTCGGCATCGTTTGCCATGTTCACACGCCTTATATAATCGGCATATTCATCCATTGGTCCGCCGCTTTCGCTTCCCACACCGCTATAGGCGAGCGAGAACCACCCGTCGTTGGCGGATAGCGGACTGCTACCTGCGGAAGATATGCCGTTTGTCTTGTCAGTAGGTTGAGTAGCAATAATTTCCTTACTATTGGCATCGCGGGTAACATAATAGACCTCATACTCCCTGCCGCTATATGTAGCAAGCGGGGTGTTGTAACCTGCCGAAGACTCATAAATTTCCGTTTCGTGGCAGGTGAGGCTTGATGCCGGCAGAGCAACGGAGAAGGTGACACGGTAGGTTTGCGTCGTTATGCCGTCTTCCGCTGTAACGAGTATAACAGCAGTGCCGGTTGCGGAGGTGGCCTGCGTGATAACTACTGTCGCATTATTATCGCTCTTTGTTGCCGCAACTATAGGCGCAGATGTAGTACCGGACGGCAGTTCAACGGTGTAGTTATAAATAGTGGCAGAGAAATTAGGCACTGCCGTACCACCATAGGTTATGCCCGTCAGGGAAGCATCGGATGACGCGGACGGAGCAATGGTTACCGTTACCACATAGGATGTCGTCTCGCCGGTACTACTTGTGAGAGTGAAGGTTACCGGATTAGTAAAATCAACGGGACCAACCGGAGTATATGACTGCATATTCTTTCCTGTCAAAGTAGGCGTGATAGCGGTTACATCAGTGCCGTTGGGTACTGTTATTGCAACAGTATTGAGGACGATATCTACCGTCCCGCTATAACTGCCTATTGCAAAAGTGAGCAAGACCGGCGCATTCGATGCCACTGTGAAAGTGACAGAATAAGTTTCCGTTGTTGTTCCGTCTTCGGCAGTAACGAGGACAGTTGCGGTGCCGGGAAGTGATGTAGCCTGCGTTACATTTACCGTTGCCGCACTGCTGTTTGCCGTTGCTACGATGGTCGGAACAGAGGTGGTACCGACAGGCAGTTCAACATTATAAGTCTTTGTTGAGGAAGAGAACGAAGGTACTTCGATGCCATCGTAGGTCAGCGCAGAAAGGGAGGCATCGTGCGATATAACAGGTCCGGCTGAGTAGGTTATGGTCAAATCGTCCATCCATATAATTTTTCCGCTTGAACTCGGCTGATTGAAGGTAAACCGCAAATAACCGCTCACTGCGGAAGAAGGCGTTATGGTGAATTCATAAAAGGTATTGTTTGATATTGACGAAGGTGCACCAGGCAGAGAATTAAAAACCGTCAGTTCTAAGATAGTGGTTACATCGCTCGAAAAATCAGCGGAAGACGAACATTCAATAGCAACCGCAACCTTACCTTTATCACTTGTTGCCATCCAAAAGCTAAGTTGAGTGACATTCTGATATTGCTCCTTTGTGATTAGGAAGTTACTCTTCTTGCTCGTCCCGCCCATCGCTGATTTGAGGGAACTGTCGCCGCCATGCGTCTTATCCGTTGAAATAGCAATAGAACCATTGCTGTTCTCGCAACTATAAGTAAAGTTATTATTTAACTCCGACGCCGATTCAAAAGCAAAGGTAGCATCGGTAGCATAAAGAGAAAAAGACATAACTCCGCATAACAAAACAAGTAGCGATTTAAAAAAGATATTTTTCATAGGTGCATGGATTTACGATTTTTTTCGAGACGAAAATACATTAAAGTTTGAACGTTCGGTGACGTTCTCTACTACCGGAACGTTCGGAGACGTTCTCTACTACCGGAACGTTCGGTGACGTTCTCCACTACCGAAACGTTCGGAGACGTTCTCCACTACCGAAATGTTCGGAGACGTTCTCCACTATTTCGCATCGAGTGCAAAATTACAAAAAAAATATAATATAAATGTGCAAATTTTGCAATTTATTTGTAGAAAAATCGCCAAAAAACAATTATATTTTGTTTATGTCAGGAAAATTGAGTACTTTTGCAGTCGTTTAGTAGTGGAGAACGTCTCCGAACGTTCAAACTTTAGTCGGCATTTAATGCCGACTTTATAAAGACGGATATAAGTGCATTGGAGAACGTCTCCGAACTTAGTCACTTAGCGTAAGCGGTAATTAATAGAAACTTAATAATTTTCAAATATAATACAACTATGAAACTAAGACAATCAATTATGATTATCAGCATACTAACTTCAGGAGTTATGTATGCTCAGAGCGTGGATAAGGCTACAGTAACAGGCAACGCAGACGCGGCAAAAGCAGCCGGTGCATCTCTCAAATCAGCAGATACAGGAGAAAAGGCGTGGAAATTTGACGGCGTTGTCGGAATAAACGGTGCCGCTACCGGACTTGTAAACTGGGCAGCCGGTGGTAAGAATAATGTGAACGGCATTGCATACGCCAAACTGCACCTGCTCTACCACAAAAACGCTATCGCATGGGAAACGAATTTTGACACCGACTTCGGTTTGACCTATATTGACCAAGACGAGGATGCTTTCCAGAAATCGAGCGACAATATCAAACTCGCCACTAAGTTCGGTTGGGAGTTCAAGGAGAATTGGTATTTTACTGTTCTTGGCGGTTTCCAGAGTCAGTATGCTATCGGTCGCGATTATGTAACGGGCTATAACCCTGCAATCTCTAAGTGGCTCGCTCCTTCTTATACTGATATCTCCGTCGGTATTGACTATAAGTATTCGGTCAGCGGTGCTGACTTCTCCGTATATCTGTCACCAATAGCCGGTCGTATCTCGACTGCATATATAGGCGATGCATGGAACAAGCGCTACACCAAAGAGGCAGAGTTAGGTAACCTCAAGTATGCCCTTGACCAAACAACGAAAGGAACGCTTGAGTATAATGCCGCCAAAGCTATTTACGATGCTGCGGAGTTAGCATACGACAATCTCAGCGGATACGAAAATAATGTAAAGGCTCATTCTGATTTCCGCTCTGTTCTGCAAGATAAATACGGCACATACGGATACGACGAAAAGGGCGAGAAGATTTATCGCAGTGCTCGCGCTGAGTTTGGTTTGAGCATCAAGGGTGCAGTAGCATACAAATACGAGAACCTTACTCTCGGTACTACGATTGCTATCTTCAGCCCGTATCAAGGCAAAGGTTTTAATGTGAAAGAGGCATACGAGAAGGCAAACGGTACCGGTACATACACCGGCTATTTCGACTATTCTAATAACAATCGCTACTTCGGTCACTTCGACGTTGACTGGGATGTGAACATATCATATCAGTTCCTCAAAGTGCTTAATGTAACTCTCTCTACGAGTATGAAGTACTACCCCGGTACGCTCATCGCCAACAAAGACGGAGTAGAATCAGAGCGTGTTCAGTTTAAGTCAGTAATAGGTCTGGGGATCGGATACTCGTTCTAATAGTAGAGAACGTCTGAGAACGTTCAACGGTAGAGACGCTATTCTTTAGCGTCTCTCAACAGTAGAAAATGTCTCCGAACTTAGTCACTTCGTACATCGTACTTCGTCACTTAGCGTAAGCGGCACATTGTCAGTTAACTTGTCCACGAAAGAGGAAATAGAGCTTCTCAAGACCAATGTTGAGCGATTGCTGGCAACAGTTGAAGATTATCGCAAGCAAATATCAATTCTTCAGACTGCCAACGAGGCGCAACATGAGGAGATTATGCGCACTCACGCCGAACTGCTTGAATTAAGAAAGCAGTACGATACGCTACGTACAGCGCACGCCATCACAGCTGAGTCAGAAGAACGAGAAAAAGCAAAACGGCATATAACATCAATGATATCAAAGATCGACCAAACGCTTTTTCTGTTAAAGTAGTGGAGAACGTCTCCGAACGTTCAAACTTTCAACTTTCAACTTTCAACTTTATAATAGTAACTTGATACCAGATAAACAGCATATCAACTTGCGCATTGGCGTGCATACTGTGGCACTTAATATAGATGCCGCAGAAGAGCCTGTTTATCGCAATGCGGCAACACTTATAAACGATACTTACGAGCGTTATTCGAAACATTTTCCGAATAAGCCGGTGGAGCAGATATGGGTGTATGTAGCATTGGCAATAGCAGTCAATCTGCAGTCAGACGCACGAGACAAAGAGGTGAAACCGATAATGGACGCGCTGAGAGAATTGAATAAACGGATAGAAGAAACAATCGGAGCAGAATAGTGGAGAACGTCTCCGAACGTTCAATGGTAGAGACGCTATTCTTTAGCGTCTCTCAATAGTGGAGAACGTCTCCGAACGTTCTAATAAAAATAGTGGAGAACGTCTCCGAACTTTTAACTTTCAACTGTAACTTCCAATTATTAAATAAAACCGTATGTTATCTTATATTATAGTAGGTGTTGTGGCGTTAGTCATGGGAGCGGGAATAACTTTCCTTTTCTTCCGCTATTCGGCTAACGGCATTATCAATAAAGCCAAAGAAGAGGCAGAACTGATAAAGAAAAATAAGATTATTGAGGCAAAAGAGAAATTCATTGCACTGAAGATGGAGCATGAGAATCAGGTTGCCGCTGCTCAAAAGAAGCAGCAGGAACATGAAGACCGTCTCCGCAGTCGCGAACAGCAACTCAACCAGCGACAAGGCGAACTGCAACGTGCCCAGAACGATATCAATCAGCGTTCTCAGCAACTCGAGCAGCAGAAGCAGGCGATAGAGTTCAAGCAGAAAGAGACGGAGAAGATTCATCATCAGGCTCAGCAGCAACTTGAAACATTGTCGGGTATGTCAGCCGAGGAAGCGAAGAAACGATTAGTGGAGTCGCTCAAAGATGAGGCTAAGACTAACGCGATGGCATACATCAACGATGTTATGGAAGATGCGAAGATGACCGCCAACAAAGATGCAAAGAAACTGATTATCCAAACCATACAGCGCATTGCCTCGGAAACGGCGGTAGAGAACTCCGTGTCAGTTTTCCATATAGAGAACGATGAGGTGAAAGGGCGTATCATCGGTCGCGAGGGAAGGAATATCCGCGCTCTTGAGGCTGCCACCGGCGTAGAGATAGTTGTTGACGATACTCCTGAGTGCATCACCCTATCTGCCTTCGACCCTGTTCGCCGAGAGATAGCGCGTTTAGCTCTGCACCAATTAGTTACTGACGGGCGTATCCACCCCGCTCGCATTGAGGAAGTGGTGGCAAAGGTGAAGAAACAGGTTGAGGAAGAGATAATAGAGACAGGCAAGCGGACAACAATAGACCTTGGCGTTCATGGCCTCCACCCCGAACTGATTCGTATGGTAGGTAAGATGAAGTACCGCTCCTCATATGGTCAGAACCTCTTGCAGCACGCTCGTGAGACGGCTAATCTTTGCGCTGCTATGGCTTCAGAGTTAGGCTTGAATCCGAAGAAGGCGCGCCGTGCCGGTCTGCTTCACGATATAGGCAAAGTGCCTGATGAAGACCCTGAGACACCGCACGCACTCTATGGTATGCGACTCGCTCAACAGTTTGGGGAGAAGCCGGATATATGCAACGCTATCGGCGCTCACCACGATGAGATAGAGATGGAGACACTGCTTGCTCCTATCGTACAGGCATGTGATGCTATATCGGGGGCTCGACCCGGCGCAAGACGCGAGATAGTGGAGGCATATATCAAGCGGTTGAACGACCTGGAAGACCTTGCACGCTCCTACCCCGGAGTCGTCAAGACCTACGCGCTGCAAGCCGGTCGCGAACTGAGAGTCATAGTAGGTGCTGACAAGATGACCGACAAAGAAACGGAGTTACTCTCATTTGACCTCGCAAATAAGATCCAGAACGAGATGACCTACCCCGGACAGGTTAAGATAACCGTTATCCGCGAGACCCGCGCCATATCTTACGCTAAATAGTGGAGAACGTCTCCGAACGTTCAATAAAATAAAGAGGCGGCTTATAAGCCGTCTCTTTTTCGTAAGAACGTTCGGAGACGTTCTCCACTATATCTGTCAGTAGATAGTTACTCTTGATTGAGTGTAACTCTCTTGAAGTCGCAAACGGTAATGCCCTCTTTCTTGAGGATATCCTTTACAAGAGATTTATCTTCTGCCATGACATACTGCTGCTCAAGAAGCGTTGATTCCTTAAGGAATTTCTGCAGACGACCTTGTGCGATCATCTCAACCTTCTTCATATTGATCTGCGCCTCTGCCTGAGCAGGAACGGTGGCACGGATATTCCGTGCTTCTGCTGCCTGCTCCGCGGTGAGCCAGCCTTTGGCCGTATTACTCTCGATATGGTCATCAGAATCAGCGTGTGCGGGGTTAATACCTGCTTTTTTGAGCGCATTCTCTACTGCTTTATTAACCTCATCTTGTTTAGTTTTCTCTACCGCAACAGCGAGTTCATGATCTTTAACCTCTTGCGCTACCAACTCAGCACTGACAGCGATAGGTGCCATAGCTGCTACCTGCATAGAGATACCGTGTACGGTCTCCTGGTTGGCATTCGGCTCTGCTACGGCCACGAGTGCCGACAACTTATTGCCGAGGTGGTTATAAGCATCAACCTTTTGTCCGCGAAGGAACACATAATCGCTCAGTTCCATCTTTTCACCCGTAACGCCGGAGCGCTCGGTAACGAGTTCTGCGATAGTCTTGCCATCGATAAGTTCGTTCTTGAGAGCATCAAGGTCAGCGGGCTGACGATCCATTGCCACATTAAGTATAAGCTTAGTAAGTGCAACGAAATCGGCATTTTTTGCGACGAAGTCGGTCTCACACTTAAGTGCGATGATAGCAGCGAATCCATTTTCTGCCTTTGCGAGAACGCATCCTTCTGATGCTTCTCTTTCTGAGCGCTTAGCGGCGATAGCCTGTCCGCGCTTACGAAGCAAATCTTTTGCCTGCTCAAAATCACCGTTAGCCTCTTCAAGTGCTTTCTTCACATCCATCATACCTGCGCCGGTGATGTCGCGAAGTTTCTTTATGTCTGCTAATGATACTGCCATAAAATATTTACAATTTATTTATTTACAATTTTTTGAACGTTCGGAGACGTTCTCCACTATTTTATTCATTTGCGGTTGCCTCTTCCTTCCCTTCTTCTTCAGGTTTGGCTTCTGCTACTTTCTCCACTTCCTTCGCGGTGTTAGCCTTGCGGACTCTTTGCCTGCGCTCCTTTGGTGCCGGTGCCTCGTTGTTTTCGCCCTCTGCCTGTGCAACGGCTGCAGACTCATCAGCCTTCTCTACCTTACGCTCTTCAAGTCCTTCCTTGATAGCGTCACAAATAGTATGAAGTATTATCTCAATTGAAGATGCGGCATCATCGTTAGCTGGAATAACGAAATCGATATTCTGCGGATTAGAGTTAGTATCAACAATAGCAAAAACGGGGATACCTAAACGATTAGCTTCAGCGACAGCGATATGCTCTTTCATAACATCTACGACAAAGAGTGCAGCGGGCAAACGCGTAAGGTCAGCAATCGATCCGAGGTTCTTTTCGAGTTTCTCTCTCTGACGAGTGATTTGCAATTTCTCACGCTTAGAGATATTATCGAAGGTGCCATCGGTCATCATCTTATCGATGGTTGACATTTTCTTAACGGCCTTCCTGATAGTGGGGAAGTTAGTAAGCATACCTCCTGCCCAACGCTCAGAGATATAAGGCATACCTACTTCCTGTGCATACTGCGCAATGAGGTCTTTACCTTGTTTCTTTGTTGAAACGAATAAGATACGCCGCCCTGATTTAGCAATATTCTTCATTGCTTCTGCAGCCTCGTCAAGTTTAATGGCTGTCTTGTTGAGGTCGATAATGTGAATTCCATTACGCTCCATAAAGATATAGGGAGCCATAGCGGGATTCCATTTGCGCTTGAGGTGCCCGAAATGGCAACCTGCTTCAAGTAATTGTTCAAATGTTGTTCTCATTTTTTGAAATTAAAAAATTAAATTCTATCGAACATTAATTAACCGAATTTCACGAACCGAAGTCCGGGCAGAGCCCTAAAGTCGAAAGACTTTCTTGAACGTTCTCAAATGTTCTCCACTATTTAATCAGGTCGATTAGCGTTCGGTATTGATTATTATGAATTAATAATATATTTCTGCCATACGGGAGCGAAAATAACAATAATTGAACATTGAGACGTTCTCCACTATTTAGTATTTCGCCAAGCGAGAACTGCTTTAAGTAGGCAGAAACAACTGCGAGGTAGCCGTTTGAACGTTCTGAGACGTTCTCCACTATTCAATAAGGATCGCCGCAGTTTTATCTATCGAGTCAAAACAAAATGTACGGAAGCGGGCAACTATTTAAGTCTGAACATCCGAAGACGCTCTCCACTATTGAGAGACGCTAAAAAATAGCGTCTCTACCGGAATAGCGTCTCTACCGTTGCTCTTTCGCACATACATTAACGCTTCGAGAACTGGAAGTGCTTACGAGCCTTCGGTTGTCCCGGTTTCTTACGCTCAACCTCACGAGCATCTCGGGTCATAAATCCGGCAGCCTTCAAAGCGGGCTTATCCTCAGGATTAATTTTCACTAATGCTCTGGCGATAGCGAGTCTGAGAGCCTCAGCCTGCCCCTTGAAACCGCCGCCATCAAGATTAACCTTAATGTCGTATTTCTCTGCGACACCAAGTGTATTAAGAGGCTGCTTAACTATGAATTGGAGAATAGAAGACGGGAAATATTTATCGAGGTCGCGTTTATTAATGGTAATCTTACCGCTTCCTTCGCTAACGAAAACGCGTGCAACAGCTGCTTTACGTCTTCCAAGTGCATTTATTACTTCCATTGTGATTATGCTTATTTAAGGATGTTTATGTCAATTACTTGGGGTTGCTGTGCCTGCATATTATGCTCTGCACCATCAAACACATAGAGGTTGGTAATGAGTCTGTTTCCAAGGCGATTCTTAGGCAACATACCCTTCACTACTTTCTTAATAAAACGCTCAGGAGATTTCTTCAACTCGATTTCCGGATTAGAGAATCGTTGACCTCCGGGATACCCTGTGTAGCGGACATAGATATGATCCGTCATTTTCTTACCCGTCATCTCAATCTTAGCCGCATTGATAACAATAACATTGTCACCACAATCCTGGTTAGGAGTGAAATTAGGCTTGTACTTACCTCGAAGAATCTTAGCAATCTTCGAACACATACGACCGAGGATTTGACCCTCAGCATCGACGACCACCCATTTCTTCTGCGCGAGCGCATCTTCGCGACTCACCGAGATGGTCTTTTGGCTTAATGTTTCCACTGTTCTTTAATTTTAGACCCGGCCTATAGACATCTTTATGAAGCAAATTTGAACGTTCGGAGACGTTCTCCACTAACCTTCACTATACAACCGAGCGAATTTATAAAAAATATCATTATTTTGCAAATTCTGACAATCAGAACCCACAAAGCAATTGCAAAGATACTGCTTTTTTTTATATTAGCAAAGAAAAAAATAAAAAAAATGCGCTAACGTCCTTCTATTCTCACTTCGTTGTAGCCTTCATGATATGGTCCGACGGGGACATAACGCCATGTTACCTGTTCGCCCACATTGAGGATAGTATAAAAGGAATTATAATAATGATCCTCCATCTTATCGAGACGAAGGTAAGTAACATTTTTGAAATTAGTAATATTGCGGTGGTGTGAATGTCCTTGCAAGACTATATCCACATTATTGCGGGCAAACAGATCTGCTATTTCGAGCGTTTCCTCGATGGCAAAATTGGAGGTATGACCTTGCGACTGGTCAATTTTCCAGAAATGCGTATGTGTAAAGACAATTCGCTGCCTTAAATCTTCCGTTTTCTTCGCTTCAAGCAGACTATCAAGCCACCGTGTCTGCTTATTTCCTAATGTTCCGTCTGAGGAGTCAAGACATATATAAAGGTCGTGCTTACCCGATGGCGTTTGGACTATAAAATAATACGATGAAGTCTTCCAATAATCGCGATATATGCTCCATTGCCCGAAATAGATATCGTGATTTCCGGGTGTAGCATACACTTCTCTACCTGCTGCTCGCATCTTATCTATAAATGTCATAAACTTCGGGTAATTACCCTGCGCATTAATCATATCTCCAATGCACAAGCAAAATGGGGCGGCAGTAGTATCAGCGAGGTAAGTTGTAGTGAAAGTATCGAGATTAAAGACAGTCTTATCTACATGAACATCAGTGAACACATAAAGAGGATACTGTTCACTTGCCACCTTCAATGTATCTATCGTCTTTGTTGCATTATACGCCTGCGACTGTTCAAAACGGGTATCGGCTCCGTCAGACATAGTATAAAACATTCCAAGTAGATCGAGATTGCCGCTACAGGAGACAAAGCCAAGGACATAGAGACAAAGGGTAATGAGCACGGAGCAAAAAGGAAGCGGGCGAAACCCTATATTGTTCTGACGCATAGTATTAGAATTTATAAGCAAAACCGAGTTTAACCTTAACGCCGTAGAAAGAAGCGTCTAAATGAAACATTCCCGTGGGCTTGCACCATAGTTGAGCGAGCAAGCGGAAATGCGATGCCGGATTATATTCGTACTCAAAATTTGACTGTGGAGGGAAATCGTAGTAAGCACAGATAAAGAAAAGCGGTTGCCACATCCGCTCATACTGCAACTCCGAATAGTTAGAAAAGCCGAAATACACATTCCACCTCTCACATAACGGTCTTACATTAACAGAAATACGATACAGCAAGTTGAACGGGTCGATAACATACGAGTCGTTGGAGTTCCAAGTCCTGCGGTACGGCGCAAGTGTCTGCGTGAAGCAGCCCAGTTGCAGGCTCACATAGTCCATTCTATATCCGAGACTGAGTGCCCCGACAAAGTCGTGTGTTGCTGTTCGCCGAGCAGACGTATAAAGCAGAGATGCATCAACAAACATCTCTCCGACAGGGAGCGCAAATTTAGGGCGAAGAGTAGCGGAAAGAGTGTAGCTATCGGAAGATAAGCCTTCTGCCTCGGCTTCCATTTCCACATTAGGGTTGAGCGGCAAGTAGGCCTTCAGTTCACAGCCGCCAAAATGCTGCCAAGTAGTGGAAAAGCCATACTCTCCGAGCACCGAAAGAGAATAAGGCCGCTCATAGGCATAAACAGAAGATGGAATTAAACCAAGTACCAAGCTACAAAGCACCAAGTACCGAACAAGTCGGAGATCTTTCATAAGTCGAAAGCCTAATTACTAAATTATTCAAGAGCGGTAGCAGCCGACGAAGCTGTTGGCACCTCTGAATGTTTGTCATCAGAATTATCGGAAATCTGCTCGGGAGCGGGCTCACTTAAGTCTGAACGTTCGGAGACGTTCTCCACTATTGCATCTTCTGCTACCGGCATTTCGGATTGAGCTACGGCAGCGGGAGAAACGGGTTGTTCTGCAACTTGTGGAGCAGTCGCGGACGGCTGAGGCTTCTGCAGATACTTGCGATAGGTGCGGGCGTAGATGGCGGGGAAGCCTGCTGCTATATTTTGATACTGAGCAAAGAATTGCTGATCGCTCATCTTTTCTGCTTTCCAAAGATTATATATTCTGTAATATTGCGCATTTATCTGCTTCTCTGCCTTTAAGGAGCAAGACATCATTGAGGGATGACGCTTTTTCCCGAATAGGATAGTACTCAAATGCAGATAATGCTTACCGTTGCTAACGGGGTCTGGGAATACATGCTCCATTTTTATCTGCATTGCCATATTAGCAAGTGCCGCAGTAGAGTCATTCTCCGTCCGCTTCAATGCCTCGGGCAAGCGGTCTTGGTCACATACAAGGGCGGGTAGTGCAACGGCGCAGGCGGGATAACCGAGAACAGTCCACATAGCCGGTCCTTCAAAGACAACAGCGGCAGAGGTAGTTCTGCTCGGAATGAAATCTTGGTCAACAACGATTCCCGCCGGCGGGCAATAGCCTTCTGCATAGCCTAATATCTCATGTCGATAGGAACGAGCGAGGTGGTTGAACATCCATTGATGATTGATATCGATAGGCTGGTGAGTCCAGTGATCGTTAAGGTCATGCATAGCGGCATCAGCAGTCAGATAACGCTCGTAGCCTTTATATTCGTCCATCGTTCCTGCAAAAGCGAAGTTAGTCTGCACACGGTAGCCTTGCCCCTCTTCGTTAACGTCATACACCACGTATCTCCAATTATTCGCCTCTACATATATAGCGCCACCCGCATTATCCAACAGCGCGAAATTAGCCTGAATACCAAGCGGATGAACTAAGGAATCGAGCATATTGAGGAAGTCGGCAACGGTAGCACAAGTCGAGAGTGCCCGATACATTATCCTACCTTCCATATCTTTGATTTCCAAAGAGGGAAGTGTATCAGGGTTAGCAGCGATAGTATCGCGCCAAGCAGCAAGTAATATATTGAGCGAGTCGATAGCGGCAGCCTCGTATTCCAACTCCCGCTTCAACGAGTCTAAATCGTTGTTATAACGAACTCGCAATGTGTCGGCAAGAATGAAGTCCTTCTCCTTCTTGAGATTTTTAATCTTAATCTGAGTTTCGGAATATTGTTTGGCGAAACGAAGAGAGTCTTTTTTGTGGTCTAACAACTCTGATTTATATTCTGCTGTTAGGGAATCTTCTTCAAAATTATATACCTTATTATAGCAGATAGCGAAGCCAAAATTGTTAATGCCTGCCCACACAACACCTGAATCGGGCGCACAAGAGGCATACTCACCTTCATACTTCACTGTATCATTCAGAGCATCAACGATACCTACAAAAGCTACACTATCCTCCTTAAACCACTGCACTCGACTATCAGGGCAATCGGTATCCCTCAGATTGAACATCAGCGGCAAGCCCGACTCCGTACGATTGGCGGATATAATAACAGAAGTTGAGGCGGATAAGCAGGTAGATCCGATTAAGAATACAAACAAAAAAGAAAATTGCAAAAGCGAGTAAAACTTTTTCATAATTTGGAAGTTAGTGACACTGCCGCACATAGAGGCACAAAGCAGTTCGTTTTTGCAAAATTAAGCATTTTTTTGTATATATCCAAAAAATGTGCTAATTTTGCAAAAAAAAATGATATTCTTATAAATAACTAATATTATGGAACGGACAAAAGAAGATATAGTAAAGAACTGGTTGCCGAGATATACTGAATGTAAATTAGACGAATTCGGCGAATATATACTGCTGACAAATTTCAATCACTATGTTGAGTTATTTGCTCAGATGCATGGTGTTGAGGTGAAAGGACGCAAGTCGAATATGGCATCCGCCACTGCTGAAAACATAACGATAATCAACTTTGGCATGGGTTCTCCTAATGCTGCACTTATAATGGATATGCTTTGCGCTATATCACCGAAGGCAGTGCTTTTTCTCGGCAAATGCGGTGGTTTGCGAGATAAGAATAAGATAGGCGACTTCGTCTTGCCTATTGCCGCCATTCGCGGAGAAGGAACGAGCAACGATTATTTCCCGGCAGAGATACCTGCTCTGCCCGCCTTCGCCTTGCAGCGTACCACCTCGTCCGCCATTCGTGACTTTCAGCACGACTACTGGACGGGTACCGTCTATACGACCAATCGTAGGGTGTGGGAATATGATTTGAATTTCTGCAACTACCTTCGCTCCACTCGTGCTCAGGCAGTAGATATGGAAACCGCCACGCTATTCACTGTCGGTTTTCATAACGGCATACCGACGGGAGCCTTGCTCCTTATCTCGGATATGCCCTTGCAAGATGATGGAATAAAAACGGCTGAGAAAGATAAAATTACGACAGCCACTTTTGTGGAAGATCACCTGAAAATAGGTATAAAATCGCTCAAATCACTTCAAACCGGCAGCCGCACGGTAAGACACCTGAGGTTTGAATAGAAGTCAGATTACCGTGCGAGCCAAAGTTCAGGATTAAGGATATCCTTATCTTTCCACACTTGGAAGAACAGAGTTGTGGAATTATCTTGATCAGGGTCGGAATAAATCTTACCTATCGCTTGTTTAGCTTTTAACTTATCCCCTTTCTTCACACTTACGGCAGAGAGTCCGGAATAGACTGTCCTATAGTTACCGTGCTGCACAATAACTGCTGTTGTTCCACCCATTACGAAGATGCTGCTCACTTCACCTTCGAATACGGCACGAGCATCGGCTCCCGTTATCGTTTGAATATAAACACCTTTATTATTAACAGTTACCTTCTCAAGAGTCGGGTGTTGCTGTACGCCGAAATGTCCGGAAATGAAGCCTTTCTCTACCGGCCACGGCAACCTGCCTTTATTCTTCTCAAAACCTCCTGCAAGCAAAGCCTGCTCTTTCGTTAGTTGCTTATTCCGCTCTATATCGCTCGCAATAAGTTCCTCTATTTTCTTATTCAGTTCATTCGCTTTCTTCTGCTGTTTCTTTTGCTCTGCAAGCAGTTGTTTCTCTTGTTTTTTGAGCGAGTTAAGCATCGCCTTTTGCTTTTTCTCATCGCGGGCAAGGTCCTGCTGTTGCTTTCTCTGCATCTTCACCGCGCTCTCCTTACTCTGCTTATTCTCTTGCAGCAATTCGTTCTGAACATCAATCTCTTGCTGAGTATTCTGTATTCTTTCCGCCAATCGCTTGCGCGAAGATTGCACGTCTTGAATATACCTTATCCGCCTGAGCATCTGCTGAAAATCTTTGGCAGAAAGGATAAAAAGCAACGGTGAAACCTGCTTTTGCGCATAGTGACTCTTTCTCACCATTTCTGCGTAATCGTCTTGCAATGATAGCAAATGCTGCTGTAAAGAATCTTTTTTATCAGACAAAGAACGCATCTCTGAATCAAGCGACAGAATTTCTCGGTCAAGCGTATTAATAAGTTGCTTTCTCTCTTTAATGTCTTTGTTCAGAAGATTAAGTTTATTGACGGTGGCAGTTTCGTTTTTCTTTGTTTCTTTCAGCATCTGCTGCGTCTTTTCCAACTCTTGCAGAGTTTTCTCACGCTGAGACTGCAATTCGTTTATATTCTGACTCTTTTGTGCATAGAGAGACGATGAGCATATAAGCGAAAGAAGGAGAATTATCGTCGTTAGCTGTTTCATTTCCCGGAAATTATAGCGTTGATAGTGGTTTTCTTATAGTTATTAAGTCGCATAGGCACAGCGTTTACATTTCCGTCAAAGGAAAGATTAGGCAGAGTTATTTGTAACTCGCCCGATAAATCGCTGCTTATATATGCAACATTGAGTGCCTGAGGAAAAAGAATGGTACTGAATAATTTATGCTGACCATACTCAATCCTCGTCTCTCCCTTATTACCTTGCATTTGAATATCAACGGATAACGGCATCAGCAAGGTTTCGTCGATAACATATTTATACACAAGTTTTCCTTCCCTTAAAGAAAGGGTCGATTTGCCCTCAGAAGAAATCGTTTCGATGTCATTATCAAGCAGATATTGTTGCTGCTTACCCACCACGAAAAGCCTACTCATAACAATTGCCTGCAAGTCATCGAAAGTGATTGGTAATCCCGTTTCCTGCTTCACTTCCACATACGTTAGTTGAACATACCTCTTATTCATCTTGTCAATCACCGTCAGTTGTTGCGGCGTAGCCTCCAACCTGAGCAGTTCAATACCCAATAGCGGCTGCACAGATACAATGAAAATAGAGTCTTTAACGAAAGTGACACTTCCATTTGCACTCATCTGCTTCTGTTCGTAATTAAGGCTGAACTTCGCCTTACCGGCAGACATCGTTACAAAATCAGGCTGAGCGGCGATGGTCTTTTCCTGAATAGTCAGAATATGCACCTTAGGCTGTTTATTGTCGGTCGTGGTCTTAACTGTTTTCTTCTTCGTGCCGCATGAGAACAGCACAAGCACAACCGACAGCAATACAAATATCTTCCTCTGTTTCATTTGAATATCTCTTGATAATGTTGCACTAATTCTTCATCGTTTTTTTCAGGCGAGTTATCCCATGCCTGCTGCATATAGAAACGGGCAAGGGTCGTCTGCCCCTGCAGATGAAGAATCCAAGCATAAGTATCTAAATATGTGGGATTATTCGGTTCACTTTTAATCGTTCTCTGACTCATCTTCTCCGCTTTTCTCAAATCCGAACCGTATAATGCAAGAGTATAAGCATAGTTATTGAGAACATACACATTCTCGGGGTTATACTGCAAAGCCTTCTCGTAATAATCGAAAGCGGAATCGTATTCCTGCCGGACTATATAGATGTCCGCAATTTGAATAATTAAGGCAATCTTATAATGCAAGTCTGTTCCATCAGGCTGCTTAAGTCCCTCCTGACAATAATATAATGCAGAGTCCTGACTCCCCTCCATCATTTGCAGACTGCTCATAATATAATACCACTGCTGCACCTCAGGTTGATGCTTTATAGCCTTATGAGTAAAAGATTTATAATCGTCAGGAGTGATAGTGGTGTCGGTTTGATAAATTGATAATAACGACTGCCATGTACTACTGTTTTCGGGATTAATATCCAACATCGTCCATAACAAAGTTTCGGCTGACTCGTTTTCGTCTTTTGCGAGATAAAAATCCACGAGATGTTTCAGCACGTTTTCGTCAAGCGGATATTGCTGTTTTAGCGAATTCAGGGCAAGAAAATACATGCTGTCGATTGCCTGCAACCATTGATAATCGTGCAGAACACCCAACTTGTAATCAACGCTTATCTGTTCGTTCTCAATCGCCTTCATCTCATATTCTGCTGCTTTGTCGGCATTGCCTACTGCGCCGTAATAGTTACTCAGCGAAAGAGCCAGATAGGGGTTTTCTGGAAAGGACTGCTCTATCTTTTGATACTGCTCAAAAGCCTGCTTTGCATTACCTTGCTGCAAGAGAGCATCTCCGAGAAAGACTTGCATATAGTAATCGTACGGGTCTTGCTTAAGATAGTTATTTATCGCGTTGTAGGCTTGCGCACTCCTTCCCAACATGGTATTGAGGCGATAGCGCCGTATCGCACCGGACATATCCACTCCGTCAATTCGGTCGATAACATCCTGCATAGCAAGAGCGTCTTTTATCTTATACTCATTAATATAAATCTGCTGAAGCACCTGCGCTGCATGACTGTTATCACTCTGACTCTTAATCTCTTCCTTTAAGGCAGCAACTGCTTTTTTCTTGTCTGCATCAGTTCCGACTTTATAATGCTGCACTGCGTAAGAATACCAATACTCGCGAGGACAAAGTCTATAAGCCTTGTCAAAATAGTGAAACATCCGCTCTTCATTGTTTAGTCCGCCATAAATAATACCTAAGTAATAGGCTGTTGCGGCATCATCAGGCTTTATATCTTCGCAATGTAGAAGCAAAGCAAGCGATTCGTCGAAGTGATCTGCATCAAAAGTGAGCATAGCCTCATAAAAGAAATACTTAAACTCCTGCTCTTTCTCCGCATTTTCCTGTTTGTCACCGCCACGCTTACTCTCTAAAAGCGGAGAACGTCTCCTAACGTTCTTTACCCCGACAGCAAACGCTTCGCAGCAAAAGCCGCAAAGTAAGACTATCAATAACATCCATATCTTGCAAGAGTACCTACGCATCACTTATTGTCAAATATTCTTATCTCTCTTTTCAAACTTATCAAGACAAATACGAACTCTTAATTCGTACCGCTATGTCCGAATCCGCCAGCCCCGCGTTCGGTTTCAGAGAGTACAGCAACTTCCAGCACCTCAGGCTGTTCGTGACCGGCGATAATCATTTGTGCTATTCTCTCGGAAGGCTCAATTATTACTTCTTCTGACGACAGATTAACGAGAATAACTCCTATTTCACCGCGATAATCAGCATCAATAGTTCCTGGCGTATTGAGCACTGTCACGCCTCGCTTGAGTGCCATACCGCTGCGCGGTCTGATCTGCGCCTCATAGCCTGCCGGCAGTTCAATATACAAACCTGTCGGGAACAACCGTCTTTCAAGCGGTTTCAACGTCACAGGCTCTGCAATACTCGTACGAATATCCATTCCCGCCGCCAACTTACTCTCATAGCGAGGCAGCGGGTTGCTTGACTTGTTTACTATCTTAATTTTCTCTAACATCACCTATTTGCTTATTTCTTTTCTTCTGTATCATAATCGGTCATTAGCTTTGTTTGATTACGGTTGTGCTTTTGATTAGATTTTTTGCCGGTTTGGATGCAATGGAGTTCCAATGCAACTTAAAAGCGGCAAATAAGATAACAAAAAGAAAGCCTTGTAAGCGCAAAATTGCATAATGACCAATTTAGGGTTAATATCTCTTCGGCACTAATACTTTTAGTCCATTGGGAACAATCTCAATATCAATCTCTGCCGGCATCTCAACCGGATCACCGTCGAGGTGGAAAGGCCCCTCTTGTTCTCTTATCAGTTTGACCTTGCCAACTTTCAAACTGCTGACATGCAAACTGTCGTCAATATTCTTAGTAAACAACCGCATCGCCAAAGCGGGAGCAGCAATAAGAGAAAACTTGCTAACGATTACAATATCTAATTTTCCGTCCTGAATACTTGCCTTCGGTGCTATCTGAGCAGCATTCCCCCATTGATTACAGTTGGCGAAGGTGATAAGGAAAGCCTCTGTATCTAAATCAATATTATCTCCCGTCAGTTTATAATGCTGAGGAGCATAGTTCCATAGTTCTTGAATAATCTTTTCTATATATATCTTAAAGCCTCTTTTCCCTGCCTTTTGAAATTCTTTACTAATCAGCGCATCGAACCCGCTTCCGCAAGTTACAAAAAACGGCAGTCCGTTAGCGAGTCCGTAATCAGCGAGTATCGGTTCCACACTATTTAGAGTTTTTATTGCACGGGAAGCAGTAAGGCTGATACCAAGGTGGCGTGCGAACCCGTTTCCGCTACCAATCGGTATAACACCTATTGCCGTATCTGTCCCTTTTAGGCCATTAGCAACCTCATTCACGGTGCCGTCACCTCCTACGGCAACAACACCGAAGAACCCCAAATCGGCATAATGCTTCGCCAACTCCGTAGCGTGCCCCTTGTACTCCGTAAACACCACATCAAACGACCACTGCTCCTTATCGAGCAACTTATTTATCAACTTCGGAATGCGACGACGATTATTCCTCTCCGCACCTGAAATCGGATTTATTATAAACGCAATATTCCTCATATCGGACTAAAATTAACAAATGCAATATTATTTATATTTGACTAAAATGATGCTATTTTATAATATCTTACTGATGACAGCTGCCGTACAATCCCCACACTACACACAAAATTAGTAATTTTCTCTTATTTTTACAAGAAAAATCAAAAAAAATTACCACGAGCACAGATAACGAGAAACAAAAAAAGGACGAACAATAATGTCCATCCTTTTCATCGATTACCTGCTAAAAGTAATCTCTTTGATTGTCACTTAAGGACAATCTTTCTCACTACTGTTTCGTTATCAACATCTGCGAATAGCAGATAGGTGCCCGGCACAAGTTCAAAACTTACATACTTGCCATTTTCTGTAATGAGCAACAGCCCATCTTTGTTGTATAACCTTGATTGCGTCAGCGTCGGGGCTGATACAAGAAGGGTGTTGTTCTCCGTAAAACGGACATTGAGTTTCTGTTGATTGCTTTTAGCAATGGCAACAGTCGATGTGCCTGCCAGGATCGAAAACATCATGATCAGACTAATACCTAATTTTTTCATTGCTAAATTCCTTTCTTTAATAAAAGTTATTTATGGAGGATTTCTATATACCTGCCTCCCGCAGGGTTTTTAATCAATCTTTTTTGTACTGCCTTTCATTTCCGAAAAGCGATGCAAAGTTACTGCAACTTTCACCACCCTGCAATAGATTAAAACAAAAAAACGCCATTTTCTTAAAAAATAGCGTTGAAATATTAAAGAAAGTAAATCTTTTTCAATCAAACGTAAACATAAATATCAGCAAAATGCCGCCATTTTGTAAACTCGGAGATTACAATTTAAGATATTAAAAATAAAAGAAGTGTTAATTCAGAACTATCAAAATGCGCCAAAACAGCAGAAATTCGCATTATATTATTCTTTTTCTCCTAATAGATCAGGGCGACGCTCACGCGTATGCCGCAACGATTCTTCATACAACCACTCCTCCACTTTCGCCTGATGACCTGAGAGAAGGATATCGGGCACTCGCCAACCTTTATACTCTGCCGGACGGGTATATACACCTGCTTCCAACAGCCCGTCCTGAAAAGAATCTGACAACGCTGATGTCTCGTCACCAAGTGCTCCGGGGAGCAACCGAACAATAGCATCAGTCATCATCGCAGCAGGCATTTCTCCACCTGTCAACACGAAATCACCTATGCTATATTCCTTAGTTATAAGGTGATCGCGCACTCTCTGATCTACACCTTTATAATGTCCGCAAATAATAATAATATTATCCGTCATCGAGAGTCGGTTGGCAACCTGTTGAGTAAACCGCTCGCCATCAGGAGCAGTAAATATTATCTCGTCATAATGTCGTTCCTCCTTCAATTTGCTGATAACGCGGTCAATAGGCTCTATCTGCAATACCATACCTGCGCCAAAGCCGAAAGCATAGTCATCTACCTTACGATGCTTATCAAGAGTATAATCGCGAAGATTATGTACAAAAATCTCAACGAGCCCCTTTTCTATGGCTCGCTTGATTATAGAATGTCCTAACGGACTCTCCAATAACTCAGGAACTGCTGTTATTATATCTATTCTCACTATACTCTAAAAAACAGACTATTTTCACTCTCGGTGTGTGAGCCGAACACTTCTGACATAGTTTCTTTCAAGGCACCGGGTCGTACCCGCTTCCACCCCAAGGATGGCAACGCAACAACCGCTTCACGCCAAGCCAGCCACCCTTAAACACACCGTATTTCATCACTGCCTCAATCATATATTCCGAACAAGTAGGCACAAAACGACAAGAAGGCGGAGTCAATGGTGATATAAACACACGATAAAAATACACCGGCAACAAAAATATCTTCCTGATAATCTTATAACTCATCTCTTAGCACTTATAACTTCATTGTTCTGCTCTCAGCGTGAGTGCCGAACACGGCTTACTTCTAACTAAGAATCTTTTTTATCGCTTTCCGCATTGATCCCCGCAACTCTTCTAAACTACGCTCTTGCTTATCCATATAATTGAACGCTATTTGAAGATATTTATTTTGCTCTTCACACCAGGCAAACAGCGGCTCTTTTTCCAAGCGATATGCTTCACGCATCAGCCTCCGCACCCTGTTCCTATCCGTCGCTTTTTTGAAAAGACTTTTCGGTGCCCAAACCAAAACTTGCACACGAGGACAATCATCAATACAATGCTCAACTTCATCATCCAGCAAATATCTGTATGTCACCCGCATCGGGAAAGCAATAAAGCGCGTCCCCTCTTTATATAAAGCGGAAATACGCTCCTGACCACAAAGGTGCTCTCGTTTCGGAAAACAACATGACATTTCTTTAATTCTATCCATAATGGCAGTTCTACTCTCGTCATATTCGCCGAGTCATCCTTTCCATTTTTTCAAAATTACATTTTAGGCTAAACCTTACTTCTTCTTGTCCTTTGTTCTTACATTTGCCGTCTTTTTGGCTTGCGCTTGCTCTTCCTCTTTAAGTCGCTGCATCAGATACTTCTCTATAGCAGCGGTAATTGAAGGCGTTTCCTTTGTCGGTGCAACAATAGCGGGAGTCCATCCCACCTCCCTAATAGCAGCAGCCGTGGCACTGCCAAAACAAGCCACTACCCTTCCGGCAGCACAATAGTCAGAACAATTATGCTTAAGTGCATTCACTCCTGTCGGAGTAAACAAAACCGCCATATTATACTGCCGCAACTCTTTTGAAGGAATCTTCACAGGACAGGTCCTGTACATAATGCAAGTATCAATAGCAACACCACTCGCAGCAAACAAATTCACGATGTCATCATTATGAACGTCCGAGCATACGAGCAAACACTTCTCTTGCTGACGCTCCGCAATAGGCACCACCTCATCAAATTTATTACCGATACCGCAAAAAACTCGCCTTTTTCGATATTGAATATACTTCTGCAAGTAGTTGCCTATCAGTTCTGATGAACAAAAGTAATGAGTCTCCTCCGGAACAGTAACACGCAACTCTTCACATAGACGGAAGAAATGATCTATTCCGGTTCGGGAAGTAAACATAAACGCCGTGTAATTCAGCAAATTGATATGTTGCAACCTAAACTCTCGAGCGGATAAGCCTACCACTTGAATAAGTTGCTTAAAATCAAATTGCACGCCATAACGCTTCTCCAGCGCAAAATATGGAGACTTCTCAGATGAAGGACGAGGCTGAGAGATGAGAATTTTTTTAATTGTCTGCATATATCATAAGCGGGCAAAGCCCAAATGTAGAATGTAATAATCAATAAATAACCGCTGCAACGTAAAGCATTAGCAACAAAGGCAATATCTCAACAGTTAAGATATACAGCGGTAAATATAATAGCGTATATAACGATAGCGGAAGCAATACTAAAATCTTATAAATCAGCAATAACAAATATAAAATCAAAAGCGTTGAGATAATTATCGTAACTATAGTATGAGGAACATGAGTGAAAAATGCCAATAAAACAACGGGAAAAAGCAATAGCACAAGACACAAATTAAGATACATATAATGTCGTCTGAAAGAAGTTAAAGTATCTCCTTTATAAAAAATAAAAGCCGTTACCCCTTGCATCACATATCTTACGAGCAACATCACCGCCACCATAGCCGCCAGTATTCCGAAATCACCCAAATCAAAACCTTTCTCCTCCGACAGTATCCACTGCACTACAAGAGCCAAAACCACTATCCCGTACAATATCAACACCAATATGCTTTTAAGATTCACCCCCGACCCGACAAAGATACTATCGCGCTCTTTTGTTCCTAACAAACTGCTAAACGCCCTCACATACAAAGTCGGCTCAAACACCTTCACCAGTACTATTGCCAACAGAAGCGAAAACACTGTCCACGCCACCCAATGCTCTGTATAAGGAGTTGATATGAAAGGCAACGGCTCCATCAAAATTTTGCTTTTTTGAGAGAGTCTTTGCTCCACTTAGCAGATTCCATAATAGCGGGAATAATATGCTCAGGTTTATTCACCACAGAAAACATATCACGATGAAAATCGAGCATAAACTGCTCCTCTATCATCTTCTCAATCATCTTCACAAAAGGCTCATAAAAGCCTTCTGTATTAAGAAGCACAATCGGCTGCGTTACAATTCCTAACTGCTTAAGCACCAGCACTTCACTCAGTTCATCAAGGGTTCCTATTCCGCCGGGCAAAGCAAGCAGAGCATCAGAATGTTGCCATATCCATGTCTTGCGATCGGCCATATCTTTTGTAACAACCATGTCGCTGCATTTTCTGTTATGCCAACCTTGATCAATCATAAACTGCGGGATAACGCCGGTCAACTTTCCGCCTCTTGCCAAAACGCCATCAGCCATCTTACCCATCAACCCCATGTGCCCTGCTCCGTAAATAACCTCTTTGCCAGCCTCTGCCAACAGCTCGCCGACGCGATACGCGTCCTCATAAAAACAATCGCGCAAGCGCGACGACGACGCACAATAAACTGCTACTTTTTTTATCTCTTCCTCAGTGTACATTTGTATCCAATATAACGTATATTACGAAAATTATTGCAAAATTACACAAAAAAAATGACATATTTGGTTTTTATCATAAAAATTTGTAATTTTGTAACATATACTATGTATTTTTTGCAAAAATTGCGTTTTTTATTTGTCTAATTGAAAATAAAATACTACCACCATGTCAATTGAGATTCGAAGAGTCCAAACGAAGCGTGAAATGCGCGAGTTCGTCGGTTTTGCCAACAAACTTTACAACGGGAATAAATACTATTGCCCCACTCTTGATTACGATGAGATAAACACCTTCACCAAGGGCAAAAATCCCGCACTTGATTTCAGTGAGTTTGGTCTTTTCCTCGCCTATCGCGACAATAAGGCTGTAGGTCGCATCGCCGCCATCATAAACCACAAAGCCAACGAGGTGTGGCAGTGCAAAAAGATGCGCTTCGGCTGGTTCGATTTCATCGATGACCTTGAAGTAAGTCATGCTCTCTTAGATACCGCACGAGTTTGGGGCAGAGAACACGGAATGACCGAGATGAATGGTCCCGTCGGTTTTACCGATATGGACAAAGAAGGACTGCTCGTTGACGGCTACGCCGAGATGGCTGCCATGCCCGAACAATACAATTTTCCATACTATGAGAAGCATTTCACCGACTATGGATTTGAGAAAGATGTTGACTGGATTGCTATTCAAATAACGCCACCGAACGCAGTGCCCGAGAGATGGCAACGAATGGCAGATATCGTGCAAAGACGAAGTCACCTGCGTATAATCAAGGTAAAAAATTCCAAAGAACTGCTCCAACGCTACCCTAATATGGAATACTTCGAAGTCCTTTCCGATGCCTATTCCAAACTATATAACTATCAGCCGCTGACAAAAGAGCAGATGCGGTTTTATAGCGAATACTATTTCGGCTTGCTAAATTTCGATTTCGTTACTATTATTGAAAACGACAAGAACGAGATTGTGGCTCTCGGTTTAGGTATGCCCGACCTCACTATCGCTATGCAGAAAGCGGGTGGAACGCTCTTCCCCTTCGGTTGGTATCACCTCATCAAAGCACTTAAAGCCAAAAAGATGGACGCCTTCGACCTTCTTCTTATTGCCGTTCGTCCCGACTACCAAGAACACGGAGCCCACGCACTCATCTTCGCCGAACAAATACCTTGGTTCAACAAATACGGCATCAAACGGGTTGAAACGACCAATATCCTCGAAGCCAACTCTAAGAACATAGCCAACTTCACCGGTTTCGACCACCGCATCCACAAGCGCCACCGCGCATACAAGATGGCATTATAATCCCAAAACGGTCATTAGACCATTTTGCGCTTACAAGGCTTTCGTCTGAACGCTCGGAGGCGTTCTCCACTAAATTTTAGTCATCTTTTTTACCGCTTTTCAGTTACAATGGAACCCCATTGCGCCATCAAACCGGCAAAAAATCTAATCAAAAATAAAACCATAATCATCAAAACGCTAATGACCGTTTCGGGATAATTGTCATTTGCTTTTTTCATAGTAGCGAGTCACTCCTGTGCCTCGCGCGAAGCACAGGAGTGACTCACTACTAAACGGCTACTATACTATTGCCGCGTCTTATTCGCTTTATTTGGTTCTCGGCTTGTTAGCCAAACCATCATTTATAAATGCTTCGGTACAAAGCGGAATGGGCGGCTCTGTGCGGTCAAAAGGTATATCCAAACCCTCTCTATACTGCCTTGCCACGGCATCAGCAGGCAAGCGAACAGTTCCATTCGACATAATTATTGTTCCCTCAGGTAAGCGCATAAAAGCGTAGGCTGAGTCATTAGCGGTATGCGACAAACTATCTGCCAACAGCTGCTTCAATTCATTATCCTGCGCTGTGAGTAATGCGGTTTGGGTATCGTGCCTCTGCTGCAAGCGCTTTATCACTTTCGGATATACCCTCTGAAAATACTGCGGGTGATCGGTGTACCACACCAGCGATGAATCAAACTGCGCCTGAGTCACACCGTGCTCCGCAAGTATCATCCCGTAGTATAATCTCACCTCATCATCGTGTCCGTAGTTATATCCCGCAAGTTGCAATACCCCCTCTGCGCTATGCAAATCAACAAGCACATTCACCATCTTCCCGCTTGACAACACTCCGTCGGGACGAATTGCACAAGAGGAGAAACACAGAAGCAAGCAGCAAAGAATATATATGGCAAATATAACCCTTTTCATTTCAATGACTCATTCAAAGCGCGACGGAATGAAGGCACTAATAAAATAAGGAAAACAGACACTGTTATAGCGCTATCCGCAAGATTAAAAACAGGGCGGAAAAATATCACTTGACCCGCGGCATTGTGAATGATAGGGAAATAAAACATATCCACTACCCGCCCGTAAAAGAAATCGGCATACCCCTCACCCCACGACACTATCGATGCTACTTCCCATGGCGTAGAAGCAGAGAAAAACAGACCATAAAACAGGCAATCAATTATATTACCCAACGCACCTGCCGTCAGCAATGCTATAACAGCCAAATAGCCTGTACTGACACCCGCTCGGCACAACCTCACCATATACCAAATAAGCAACCCGACGGCCACTATCCTAAATAAGGTGAGGAACAATTTGTCAAACCACTCTATTCCGAACGCCATCCCGTCATTCTCAACGAAGCACAACTGAAACCACGAAAAAATCTCTCGCGTCTCACCGAGAGTGAAATTCAGTTTAACATAAAATTTCAGCAACTGGTCTGCAAGGAGAAGCAGAAAGGCGACTCCGAGTATTACTCCTATCTGTTGTTTCTTCATAAGCCAAAATTTTTCTTAATCTGTTCCACCATATCTAATTTTTCCCAAGTAAACAGTTCAACCTCTTTCTCAAACACCTTACCATCGCCATCTACAAATGACTTCACTTTCTTCTGCGGCGACCTGCCTACATGTCCGTAGGCAGCCGTTTCTTCATATATCGGTTCTCGCAGTTTCAACCTCTGCTCAATAGCCCCCGGACGAAGGTCAAACAACTTAGGCAATCGGGCAGCAATAGTATAATCGTCAAGTCCTTGAGCAGCAGTACCGTAAGTATTTACATACAGACTCACCGGCTCCGCCACTCCTATAGCATAACTAATCTGCACCAGCACTTCTCTCGCAACACCCGCTGCCACAAGATTCTTCGCAATCCATCTCGCAGCATACGCCGCAGAACGGTCAACCTTCGACGGGTCTTTGCCTGAAAAAGCGCCACCGCCATGAGCACCTCTACCCCCGTAGGTATCAACAATAATCTTCCTGCCCGTGAGCCCCGTATCACCATGAGGACCGCCAATGATAAATTGTCCGGTCGGGTTAACAAACAACTTCGCCTTACCACCTTGTACCTCTTGCAGAAAACGGCTAAACAAACGCTCGTAACTGCTATCTCTGTGAGTAACAACAGGTATCAACTGCTCAATTATATCCCGCCTAATCTGCTCCTGCTCAACATCCGGATCATGCTGGGTAGAAAGAACTATCGTATCAATCCGCAACGGAGTACCGTCTTCCGCGTACTCTATCGTAACCTGAGACTTTGCATCCGGGCGCAAATAACGCATCACCTTGCCTTCCTTACGAATACGAGCGAGTGTAAACACCAGTGTATGCGCAATATCAAGCGTCAATGGCATATAACTCTCCGTCTCATTTGTGGCATAACCGAACATCATTCCCTGATCGCCTGCTCCTTGCTCTAATATAGTACCGCGACTGACACCCTGATTGATATCCGATGACTGCTCATGCAAAGCGGTGAATATTCCGCACGACTCCGCCTCAAACTTGTAAGCCGACTTCGTATATCCGATGCGAGCAATTGTATCACGCACTATCTGCTGAACATCAATGTAAGTGTTTGACGACACCTCACCCGCAATAACAACCTGACCCGTTGTTACCATCGTTTCGCAGGCCACATGCGATTGGGAATCATTTGCAAGAAAATTATCAAGAATAGCATCTGAAATTTGATCAGCAACTTTATCAGGATGCCCTTCCGAGACGGACTCGGATGTAAAATAATAAACCATAATCTGATAGACTTAAAATTAAACGATTATGGGCATTTTAGCGTTTTTTATCAGGGGTCGCAAGCAGCCCAAATCACTCCCCTATAAGAAATATCAGTGCATTATCTTATATATCAGTTCTTTCCATAAATCTGCGTCGGAATAACTTATGCCTTCTATTCCTTTTGACTTGGCATCTGTTTCTCTGATATATCCGATAATCTTAAATACCTTACCTGCACTATACTGCCTCGCGGCTGCCGCATAGTTTCTCACAAAATACTGTCCTATCTTCAAAGCCTGCGCAACCGACTGAGTACTTTTGTCTTTCAAATAATGATAAATCATCAAATTGGAGAAAAACGAAAAAACCATTGCCAGTTCCTTTTGAATAGCGTGCTCCTTATTGGCGGCAAAATACTGCGTTATCTTATTCGCTTTTACAATATCGCGACTGACAAACGCATCTTGCAACTCGAAAGCATTATAATCTTTGCTGATACCTATATTGCGTTGTACGAGAGCGGCATCTATCACATTAACCCCTGCCGGTCTGCCGTTGACGAGTTTTTGCAACTCTACCGTTATTCGAGTCAAATCATTGCCCAACGAATCTGCCAACAACTGAACTACGCGCTCGTCAATTTTCACCTGATTAGTTACCCCCGCCGTTTCGTTCCACTGCTTGATATAAGACAATATCCATTTGTTTATCTGATAGTTACTTACCTGAGCAGACTCCATCACCACGCACTTCTTCTCTATATCCTTGAACGCAGTAAGACGCTTATCAGGCTTACCCTTATAGCAAATAACAAGAATAGTTGATTGAAGCGGGTTATTCCAATATAAATTGAAATTTTCCCACTTCTTTACCATTTGAGCCTCCTTAAAGATTATCAACTGCTTATCAGACATCATCGGAAAACGACGAGCAGCATTGAGGATAGGACTTATGTCCTGCATATCCTTACCGTAAAAGACCTGCTGATCAAATGATTTGGCAGTATCATCAAGCAAGTAACGCTCCATATAATTAGAGAGGACATCAATATAATAAGGCTCCTCACCATATAAAAAATATACGGGAGCATAACTCTGCTTCTTCAAATCAGATAATATTTGCTCGTAAGTGCAAACCATTATATCTCTGTTCCTGTTCTTTTCTCGCGAGATTGCGCTTAGCCATTTTCTCAATGGTTGAAACTGACGGGGCTAACCTCACCTCAGTAATATCTTTGCAAAATTAACGTTTTTTTATAACGCTCACAAATAAATTAAAATCAACTTTCTAATTTTTTAAAAAACATTTTTATTAACAAACAAAATTAATTATCTTTGTCAGAGAAAACAATTTTGTCGTGAACAAACACACATCACACATCACACATCACGCCTGTAACTCTTCACTACTCACTTTCCTCACTTGCTGCGTTCTGCTGTGGATAGCCGAAGGCTACCTCCTCCTATCCTACCCGACCGACTACCTGCATCTCGCGCTTCAAGGGCAGCATAGGCCTTTTTCCGATACTTTTTTTCGCTACTACTCTTCTTTTGCCGAGTGGCTTCTTTATCTCTTTATGCTCCTGCCACTTGCATTTAAGCAATGGAGACTAACAATCAGTTACGCCATCACTGAAGGCATATCGGCGCTCATCGTACAGATTATCAAGCACTCGTGGAATATGCCACGACCTGTAACATGGTTCACCGAGCAATATGGTAATGCCGACATGCTGCAACTCGTTGAAGGAGTAAGAATAAACGCCTGGCACTCGTTCCCGTCAGGACATACCGCCACTTTCTTCGCATTCTTCACTATCACAGTATTCCTGCTTTGCCCCACTCAACACGCCAAACACAAAAACCTTTTCGAAATAATTTGGGGGCTATCTTGCTTTATCCTCGCACTTACAGGCGGCTACTCCCGCATATACCTGTCGCAACACTTTCTGCTCGATGTCTTCGTTGGCTCTGTAATCGGCACCTTATCAGCCTTATTCACCTTATTGCTCATAAGAAATATATCTACAAAAAAACGTCAAAACAAACCTATTTCAACACAAGATAAAGAGGGGTAGTATTCCGCTTATCCTCAATCAGTGTTTCCAAAACCTTATCCTCCGGCACCTGTACTCTGACGCCGACTAATTCAGCAAGAACAGAGATATTCTTTGCTTGTCTCCTTTCCCTGCTGTATGCAGAGCCTTGTCTGTCAGTCTTCGGGACACTCTTGGGTATATGCAGACTAACACCAGCGTGCTCAGCTATTCGCATATCCTCATCACTCGCAACCGACAATATCATCACACTGCCCCCCGCAAGAAAATCTGAATAACTATTCTGCCGGCTTACCTTTTCGCAAAACACCTCTTGACGCGACCTACTCACCCCCGTTACTGCCGCCTTATTTGCCTCTATGTTCTCTGAATTATATTTGCCCAATACCGCTACCCACTCTGCATTAGTCAGAGCATCTTCTGCTATATAGAAAGGCTTTTCAGCTTCTACTAACCTGAATTTCAATTTCTTTTTTCCCACCTTGAAGTTTTTTACCTTAGGCAATGTATTATCTTCTTGTACGGAAAAAGGATCTGTCATCGCCAATCTCAATCCGCAATCATTAGCAGCGTACTCAAGCGGGTGATGACCTCTGCTACTCAAATGAATATTATCTGCACTATTATCCCAACTGCCACCTCGCGCCACTTTTTCTACACTCCAATAATCGTTCAACCCGACAGGCAACCCGACGGAATCAGTCTCCGGTCCCGTCGGGTCAGGCTGTTCTCCTAATCGATACGGACCAATCCAATCTGAACACCACTCGCTCACATTGCCCGTCATATCATAAAGTCCTAATACATTAGCCTTCTTCCCTTTTATCTCATGCGCCCTATTTCCGCTATTGCTATATACCCAACCAACATCCTCCGCCCTATTACTACCGGCAAACCTCACCTCTTGAGCCTTCTGACCACCGCGGGCTGCATACTCCCACTGAGCCTCCGTCGGCAGATGAAACGAATAACCCGTAATCTCTGATAAACGCTCCGTAAATAATACCGCGTCCTTCCATGTTATCCAACTAACAGGAGCATTTAGATTCGCCACACCCTCAGGACTCGGCAAATAATGCATCACCGCACGCCATAACTGCTGAGTCACCTCCGTCTCTCCTATATAATAAGCACTCATACTCACATAATGCGACGGGTGATCAATAGCATCATCATCACTGCGCTGCTCAGGAGTTGCACCCATCACAAATGAACCGTTATCTACACGACGCATACGAAAACTGACGCTATCACCCGCAATACTATCCGCCACTTTAATCTCTATCCATGATATATTGACCGACGCATCACGCATAGCCAACGCAGGTAGAGTAAATAAACACAATAAAAATAAAATCTGACAATTTTTCCACATAATTTATCTCTAAAATAGTCGCTTATTACCCTATACAAGCAAATTCTATGCCACAAACTGAAATATACAAAAATACACATATATTGGCAATTTTTACACATAAATTCAAACAAAAAGCACTAACTTTGCGTATATTATGGTTACTATTTACTAACTTTAACAAATCAATATCGTATGAAAACATTCATGGACAAGGATTTCCTGCTGCAAACAGAGACCGCGCAGGAGTTGTATCACCATCATGCGGCTAAGATGCCGATTATTGATTATCACTGCCACCTTATTCCTCAGATGGTTGCCGAGAACAAGCGTTTCGAATCTATCGCACAGATCTGGCTCATGGGCGACCACTACAAATGGCGCGCTATGCGCAGCAACGGTGTGGACGAGCGTTATTGCACGGGCAAAGATACCAGCGACTGGGAGAAGTTCGAGAAATGGGCTGAGACCGTTCCCTACACTTTCCGCAACCCGCTGTATCACTGGACTCATCTGGAGCTTAAGACCGCTTTCGGCATTGAGGAGCGTCTGAACCCCGAGACCGCACGGGCTATCTATGACAAGTGCAACGACCTGATTGCCAACGACCCGAAGTTCTGTCCGCGCGGACTGATGAAGCACTACCACGTAGAGCTCGTTTGCACGACTGACGATCCGGCAGACAGCCTCGAATGGCACAAGATGGTGAAAGAAGACCCGACCGCAGAGGTGCGTATGTTGCCGACATGGCGTCCCGACGCAGGTATGAATATCGAAGCCGCCACATGGTGCGCATACATCTCTAAGCTGGCTGAGGTGGCCGGCATGTCAATCGCCAATTTTGGTGATTTGGTGGATGCCCTCCAGAAACGCCATGACTTCTTCGAGTCAATGGGTTGCCGTCTCTCCGACCACGGAATAGAGGAGTTCTACGATGAGCCGTACACCGACGCAGAGATCAACGCCATCTTCCAAAAAGCCCTCGCAGGCAAAGAATTGACCGCCTACGAAATCCGTCAGTACAAGCACGCTTACCTGCACGATCAGGCAGAAATGGACTATGCTTCGGGTTGGACGCAGCAATACCACTACGGAGCCATCCGCAACAACAACTCCAAGATGTTCGCCGCTCTCGGTGCCGACACCGGCTTCGACTCCATCGGCGAGTTCACGACCGCCAAAGCCATGAGTCATTTCCTCGACGAGATGAACAGCGAAGGACATTTGGCTAAGACCATACTCTACAACCTCAACCCCTGCGCCAACGAAGTGATAGCCACCATGCTCGGCAATTTCCAGGACGGCAGCGTACCCGGCAAGATTCAGTTCGGTTCCGGCTGGTGGTTCCTTGATCAGAAGGACGGCATGGAGAAACAGATGATGGCTCTTTCGAACCTTGGTCTGCTTTCTCGCATGGTCGGAATGTTGACCGACAGCCGCTCGTTCCTCAGTTATCCGCGTCATGAGTATTTCCGCCGCACGCTCTGTAACGTCCTCGGCAACGACATCGAGAACGGCATGATTCCCTACACCGGCTACGAGAAAGCCCGCGTTCAACAGATGGTGGAAGACATCTGCTACAACAACGCCAAGAACTACTTCAAGTTCTAAATAACTACGCATCCCCGCTTGCCTCTCACTTCGGAGGTAAGCGGGGAAGTAATTGCAACAGCGAAATAGATATTTATGGCAGAAATAGAAAAGAATAATCAGAGCATCATTCCGCTCTCGCAGGCAGTTGAAACGATTAAAACAGCTATCCTGCAAGGGCAGTACGAAGCCAACAAAGGTGTAAACCGCATTCAATTAGCGGTCTATTTCGCTATAGGCAAGTATCTATCCAAGAACACTCGTAACTTGGAGTATGGAGCAGGTGGTTTGAAAGCCATAAGCGACCTATTGCACCGCGATTTGCCAGGACTAAGAGGATATTCGGCTACGCAATTAAATGAAATGCGTCGATTCTATGAGGCCTGGCAAATGTTAGACGCACATTCATCGGTTGTGACCGATGAAAGTCTAAATCAAGATTTGTCGGTTATGACCGATGAATCTCATTCGCATCAATCGGCAGTCGCAACTGCCGAATTACAAGGCACTCAGAATCGGATAGATATATATCACAATATTGCTATTCCAAACGTAGCTGAATTCCCAGTTGAGGATTTCTTCAGCGTTCCTTTTACACACCATACTCGTATAATGGCACTATGCAAAGACCCTGATGCTCGTTACTATTATATTCACCGCACAGCCGTTGAACATCTCTCTGTTGAAGCCTTGGAAAAACTAATCAAACAGCAGGCCTATGAGAATCGTCAGTTGATACCCAATAATTTCAAACAAACATTATCCGATTCTGCGCTTGCACGTAAGGCTGTTATGATGTTCAAAGATTCGTACCAATTGGACTTCATTAACACGGAAGAAATCGGGGAACGTGATAGACAGGATGTGGATGAGAAAGTCGTGGAACAACAAATAATCCACAATATCAAGCAGTTTATCATGACGTTCGGACATGATTTTACGTTCGTGGGCAATCAGTATCATCTGGAGATTTATGGTGAGGAGTTCTTCCCTGACTTGATTTTCTTCAATCGCGAACTGAATGCTTTGGTGGTTGTAGAACTGAAAATAGGTGAATTTAAACCAAGTTATTTAGGGACATTGACTACGTATCTAAAGATTTTGGATGCCAAGGTGCGCAAGCCGCATGAAAATCCATCAATAGGCATCGTTTTGTGCAAGTCCGCCAACAAAGAATTTGTGGAGTTTGTCATACAGGATTTTGACCGCCCGATGGGAGTAGCTACTTATTCTACAGCGGATGAGATGCCCGAACAACTGCGCAAAACCATGCCGGATATGGAGGAACTGAAAAGAATATTGTCGAAAGAACCAATAAACAACACTTGATAGGTTGAGGTGTGTCAAGAAGCGATGACCGACTCACCACCGAGACATGAGCAAGAAAATTTTAAAACTTTAAATTCAATATGGAGCAACTCGGAAAGATCGAAGAAGTTAAACTTCGTGAGTATTGGAAAAACGAAGCCATAGACTTTACACCTTGGCTTACAGATAAAGGTGGATTGCAACAACTATGTGAAGTTATTAACATGGAGTTGGAGTTTAAGGAAAGGGAAAAGGAGATTTCAGAAGGTGGCAGAGTAGATATATTATGTACAGATACGCAAACAGGCAGGAATGTGATTATTGAGAACCAACTTACGGTAACTGATTCTGACCATCTTGGGAGAATAATCACATACGCTGCGGGACTTCAAGCTAATACTGTTATATGGATTGCAAGCGAATTTAATGAACAATTCCGTGCCGCCATAGATTTCTTGAATGATATATCAGATGACGAGCATAATTTCTTCGGAATAGAGATAAAACTCATTAGAATTGGCAATTCAGTTCCTGCTCCGATGTTTAATTTGGTAGTAAAACCTAATGGTTGGAGCAAAACAGTGAAAGCGAATTATAGCAAATTGACGGACAAGAAGATAGCCCAACAAAACTATTGGAGCGGTTTTAATGATTACATGCAAAAACATCCGTCTAAATGGTTCAAAACACAAAAGGGCTTACCTCAACACTGGACAAATGTAACATTAGGAAAAAGTGGTGTATATCTGTCATGTCAAGTTAATTCCGTCAAGAAAGTAATTGGCGTGGTCTTGATAGTTGCCTCAAAATCATATTATGATCAATTAGCAAAATACGAAACCGCTTTTGCTGAGAAACTAAGCGGAGCGGTTTGGGATAGAATGGATGACAAGAAAGAATCACATGTTAGCATTTTTGAATCTTATGACTTTGAGGACGAAACAACTCGCAATGTACAATACCAGTGGTTCAAGGAAACTTGCGAGAATTTTGCTGAGTTTTTCCGTTCCAAAATAAAAGAACTGAAATGATAAAACGTAATTTGAAATGTGCTTCAAACAAACGGGACATCCTAAAAAACAAAGATGAAAATAAATTAAGTAGCATTATTCAAAAATAATGTATTAAAGTCTTGGTAAATATGGGAGCAATGTTAATTCAACTTATTCCGCACTCATTTAAAGGAATTGATGATAAAAGTAGCCGTCATCAGTTTCTTGTAGGCACGTGTGATATAATTTCCAAGGCGTTGAAAGAAAAAACTACCATTTGCGAATATGAACCGGATTTTGATTTCGGAAGTTGGGGCTCCATTTATTTAGAAGATACTGAAGAAGAAATTTATCTATGCAGAGATTATTGGCGAGTTGAATATCCTTTTCATTATGCGCAATTAGTAATAAATAATGATGGAGTACTTACTGCAAGGAATCGTTGCTACGAAATTGCAAAAGTATTAGGTGGCAATTATTCTCATTATTGTTCTGATTACTTCTATGATTCTTTCATGGAAAAGGATTGCCTCCTTGAGGAAGTTCTTAATGATGCAAGAGAATACACAGAGCCTTTCCCTGCCGAATATTTAAGCACACATCCTTGGGAAGAGGTTAATGGTCACTTTGGCTCACATTATGATGATAACTTCGAGGTCATACTAACAGAGAAACATTATAATTATATTGACCGTATTGAGAAGATGGAAAAAATTCTCCTCTCATTAGTTAAACCTGTTTATTCATTAATAGAAGACATTGAAGAAAATAGACTATCCCAAGAGCAGATACAACAGAAGAAAGAGATATTATTGCCGCAGATAAAAGTTCTTGCCGCATATTATCATAGCGATGATTGGCAAGAAGATTGCGATGCAAAAAATAGAGGTATAATACCCCCAACAGAGTCTTATAGTGTGTTGTGCGAAACTGAAATTTTTGAGTTCTTAGATGATATAGAGAAGTGGATAGGCTATGAATATGAGGCTAAATATATATCTTCTCGTAAGGATTTGGCTTTAGAGAATAGTTCCTTTTTTACCGGTTATAAAGAAAAAAAATCGTCAATGCGGATAATATTATTTTGGATTTAGGTGTATTGATGAAGCCAGATATTAGTAGATGTCGTAATGTGTTTCGTCGATTTATGGATGATAGAAGCATATATCAGATCTTGGGACTTGACAATCCTAATCCCAAAGGAACTCTAATTGATGCTTACAACCGTGGAATGAGGACAGAAACATTTATTCAAGAGGTATTAAAGCATAGTATGGCTGGGACTTCGAAAATGGATGTCATATTTGCTTGGAATAATATTCTATCCGATATACCAGATGTAATGTGGGAACAGATTAAAGACTTGCGCAGCAAAGGATATCGTATATTCTTATTGGCAAATACAAACTCGTGGCATTGGTTTGACACAGAGATGCGATATGATCCTCATATAGAAGAAAGCTTTGATGATATTTTCTTGTCATATGAAATGCATAGTTGTAAGCCTGAGGAACAAATATTTAAAGAGGTGGATATTGCAATAGGAGCAGATCCTAAACGGACAATTTATGTGGATGACACAACTGTAAATAGAGAAGCAGCAGAACGATATGTAGGGTGGCGCTCCAATTGCTGGAATATGAAATCACTACTAATGGAGATAGAAGCAAACGAATTGGCAGATGCGATAGTAGCTCAATATAAAAAGAAATAATGAAATACATCTAATTTGAAGTGGTGCGAGAGTTAGAAAATAGAAAGCGAAGTAAGTAATTATCGTGCAAATTTTGCACTACTCAAAAAAATGAAATAGAATGAACGAGACTCCCATTGAAAATAGAGGCGAGATTATCATCTATCGTGCGGAAGACAACACGGTTCAACTTGATGTGCGCATGGAGAACGAAACCGTGTGGCTGAGTCTAAATCAAATGGCTATGCTATTTGACCGAGATAAATCTGTAATATCACGACATATTCGGGATGTTTTTAGAGAGCATGAGTTATCGAAAGAGGCAACCATTGCAAAAAATGCAACAGTTCAAATAGAAGGTGGGCGTGTGATAGTACGGCAGATTGATTACTACAACCTCGATGTCATTATCTCTGTCGGCTATCGTGTCAAGTCTCAACGGGGTGTCCAATTCCGCCAATGGGCTAATCGTGTCCTCAAAGAATTTATTATCAAAGGCTACGCCATCAATGAAAAGATACGTCGGGAGCAGTTGTCGGATTTGCGTCAGTTGGTTCAGATTGTCGGACGGACGGTGCAAAGCAAGGCGGTGGAGAGTGCCGATGAGACGCAGGCTATTTTTGATGTCGTTTTGGATTACACGTACGCGCTGGACACGCTCGATAACTATGATTACGAGCGGCTGACCGTCAAAGAGACAACTCCCGAAGAGCGTTTCCATGCTACGTACGAGAACGCCATGCAAACGATTGCTGCCCTGCGGGAGAAGTTTGGCGGTAGCACTTTGTTCGGCAATGAGAAAGATGACTCGTTCAAGAGCAGTATAGGTCAGATTTATCAGACCTTTGACGGAAAAGACCTCTATCCGAGTGTGGAGGAGAAAGCGGCAATGCTGCTGTATTTGGTGACCAAGAACCACTCTTTTTCAGACGGCAACAAACGCATTGCGGCTACGTTGTTCCTGTGGTTCTTGAATAACAATAAAATCCTCTACCGCGAAGATGGTACGAAACGGATCGCGGATAACACCCTTGTTGCTTTGACGCTCATGATTGCCGAGAGCCGTACGGAGGAGAAAGACACCATGGTCAAAGTGGTGGTAAACCTGATAAACCAGAAGAACTAAAGAGACCCCCTATCCTTATGGCAAAAAATCAAAATCTCAGTCAAGCCAAGTCGGCAAAGAACGATGAGTTCTATACTCAGTATGCGGATATACAGAAAGAAATAAACGCCTACATCGAGTATAACCCCGATGTCTTTCGCGGTAAGACCGTGCTTCTGCCCTGCGATGACCCCGAATGGAGCAACTTCACCAAGTTCTTTGCGCAGAACTTCGAGTACTTCGGACTGAAGAAACTCATCTCCACCTCCTACGCCATCGAGTCGAAGAAATACAAGACCGACTGGCAGCCGACCCTTTTCGAGACGGAGAACCCGCTATACAACGCCGACAAAAGCCGTGTCAAAGGCAAGATATTCACGCTTGAGCGCACATGGGACGCGGACGGCTCGTCCGCGAGAGAACCGCAGGCGAGCCGCCTGCGTCCCCGCATTGACATCAACGACCTTGAATGGCACTACCTCGAAGGTGACGGCGATTTCCGCAGCGCGGAAGTAACCGCC
>CAKZZM010000166.1 GCA_937885465.1 uncultured Bacteroidales bacterium | reverse complement strand
AAGATAAAAAAGAAGAAAATAAAATTGAAAATGAAAAAAACAAAGATCGGGTCGCACCAAGTTAGAAGAGACATGGCAGTTTGACAATGGCATAGAGATATGCAAGAAACTTGGCATAACAGCCATCGTCATCATCGGTGGTGATGACAGCAACACCAACGCTTGCGTGCTGGCTGAGTACTATATGCAAAAGCAATGCGGCATACAGGTGATAGGTTGCCCCAAGACTATTGACGGCGACTTGAAGAACTCAATGATTGAAACGAGCTTCGGTTTTGACACCGCTTGCAAGGTTTATTCGGAGCTTATCGGCAATATTCAGCGCGATGCCAACTCCGCCAAGAAATATTGGCACTTCATCCGCCTTATGGGACGCTCCGCTTCGCATATAGCTCTTGAGTGTGCCCTTCAATCGCAACCTAACATCTGCATCATTTCGGAAGAAGTGGAAGCCAAGAACATGACACTGGCTCAGATAGTGGATCAGATAGTAGATGTGATAGTGGCACGCGCCGAAGCCGGGCTCAACTTTGGCACCATCCTTATACCTGAGGGTTTGATAGAGTTTATCCCCGCTATGAAACGCCTTATTCGCGAGCTCAACGATATGCTTGCCAACAACGAAGAGTTTGTGGCTTTGGACACCGATGACGAGAAGCGCCAGTATGTCAAAGGTATGCTATCAGCAGAGAGTCGCGAGCTATACCGCTCACTGCCTAAGGGCATAGCCCGTCAGCTTACTATGGATCGCGACCCGCACGGCAATGTGCAAGTGAGTCTGATTGAGACAGAGAAACTGCTCATTGAGATGGTGGCAAAGAAACTTGCGACGATGAAAGGTGAAGGTAAATACAAGGGCAAATTCTCTGCCCTCAACCACTTCTTCGGCTATGAAGGTCGTTGCGCCATACCGTCTAATTTTGATGCCGATTATTGCTACTCCATAGGTATAACCGCGACCCAACTCATTGCAGCCGGTAAAACCGGCTATATGGCACTCGTGCAGAACCTTACAGCTCCTGCAGCCGAGTGGAAAGCAGGCGGCGTGCCCATCACGATGATGATGAATATGGAGAAACGCAACGGCAAGATTAAACCTGTTATACAGAAGGCTCTTGTTGACCTCAACGGCGCACCTTTCAAGTATTTGGAAGCTCACCGCGCCGAATGGGCCAACTCAGACACCAGCTATATCTATCCCGGCCCTATTCAGTACTATGGTCCGTCGGAGGTATGCGACCAACCCACCCGCACCCTAATGCTTGAGAAAGGAGAACAGATATGAAACATCGAATGTATGTATTAACGATGGTGGCACTGACCATCTGCCTCAGCTCTATGGCTCTTGAAAGAAACGATTCGACAGCTGCTCAGCCGTCTGATTCGGGTTTCGTTTTCACCACCGTCAAAGAGCTGCCTATCACCAGTGTTAAAGATCAGAACCGTTCGGGTACCTGCTGGGCATTCTCCACACTGAGTTTTCTTGAGTCGGAGCTGCTGCGCACCGGCAAAGGAGAGTACGACCTGAGCGAGATGTTCGTGGTGAGCCGCACTATGATGGATCGCGCTGAATATGTGGTGCGCATGTATGGCGATGTCAAGTTTGCTGCCGGCGGTTCGGCCTACGACATCATCTATTGCCTCAAAAACTACGGTCTGATGCCCCAAGAAGCAATGCCCGGCATTATGTATGGCGACTCACTGCCTAACCACGGCGAATTAGATGCAGTGGTGAACGGCTATATAAGCGGTCTTACCGGTGGCAAACTCAAAAAGCTCAGCCCCGTGTGGAAACAAGGCCTACAAAGCATATACGACACTTATCTCGGTGCTGTGCCTGAAGAGTTTGAGTATAAGGGCAAAACATACACACCTATGTCGTTTGCCAATGAGCTTGGACTCAATGCCGACGATTATGTGTCTATCACCAGCTACACTCATCACCCGTTCTACACACAGTTCGCACTTGAAGTGCCCGACAACTGGCGCATGGACCAAATGTATAATGTGCCGCTTGAAGACCTGATGGCTATTATTGACAACGCCATTGACAAAGGTTACACTATGGCTTGGGGTGCTGATGTGTCGGAAATAGGCTTCACACGCGATGGTATAGCCGTTATGCCTGATGCCGATAAAGGTGCAGACCTGACCGGCTCCGATATGGCACATTGGTTAGGACTCAGCCAAGCAGATAAGAAAAAAGAGCTTACATCAAAGCCCCTGCCTGAGATGGAAGTAACACAAGAAATGCGACAGAAAGCCTACGATAATTGGGAGAACACCGATGACCATGGAATGCATATCTTCGGCACCGCTACCGACCAGAATGGGAAACTCTATTATATGGTCAAAAACTCATGGGGTACCGACCGAAGCAAATATAAAGGTATATGGTATGTGTCAAAAGCTTTTATGGAGTATAAAACCAATGATATATTGGTTCATAAAGATGCCATACCCAAAGACATAAAGAAAAAAATAGGGATAAAATAACCCTTTAAGAGACGCAAAACAATGCGTCTCTTTTTTTTATAATATAACCATTTAATATCTCAAAAAACGAAAATAAATGCACACATTTTTTTTTGTTTGCAGATAAATAACAATTTTTCTACTTTTACTGCCGAATTGTAGCTATAAAGCTACCCGCTAATACCAACCATAGAAAAACGCGATGTGTAGAATACGACCAATTTTACTACTGATATTGCTTTATGTCAGTTTGTTTTTTGTTCCAGCCAACGCTCAGCGGCTGTATCAAACTTCCGGTGCCGTTCAAAGCAGCTCTGTAAGTTCCTCATTATCAATTAGTCCCCCCCAAGTTGTGCGAAGCACGGGGATTTCGTCTGTTCAAGGGTCTTCGCAATTCGGCGCGCAGTCTAAAACACTTTATTTTGGTCAGGGTGCGAATTTGAGTTTTGCGCCTTCGGCCAATGTTTATCAGCCTTTCATTCAATCGCTGCCTGTTCAGTCAACGGGTCGAATGCGTCGTGTCACTCAGGATGGCGATGATGATGATGATGATGATTTCGGTTCGGGCGGTGCCGGCGGTGGCACCAACGCAGGCGATGGCGGTCAGCAAGCCAACACCTTCCCTGTCGGCAGCCCGCTATGCCTTGTGCTTATGCTCGCAGTTTATTTAATGGCAAAGAGGAAGAAGGAACGGGCACGCGGTAGAGAAGCTATTGGGAAAAGTGAAAAGTGAAAAGTGAAAAGTGAAAAGTGAAAAGTGAAAAGTGAAAGGTGAAAACGAGAGCAAGTGCGAATGCAAACCCATAGGGCTTGCGCAATTCGCCGAAGCCGAGTTTGGCAATATCGAGCAAAGCGAAGATGTTGAAAGGTGAAAGATGAAAGGAGTATCGCGGACGAGCCGTCCGCGTCCCAAGTAGTGAAAATATGAAAGAAGTTTAATAAACACAATACATGAACGCGGAAGCATAGAGATAGGGGATGTAAGATAAAGTAGTTAGACGCTATAAAAACAGAAAATGATACAAGGCATGCGACATAATTATATTGAAGAAGTTAAGCAGATTCGTGAGGCAATCAGCATTAGTCGCTATCGTGCCGCGAAGTTAGCCAATGGCGAGACATTGCGCCTTTACTATTCTGTCGGCAAATTTATCTCTCTGAACACTCGCAATGCCCAATGGGGCAGCGGCGCACTCAAAAGCATCTCTAACCAATTACAGCAAGAGATGCCCGGTTTGAAAGGTTTCTCCGAAGGAAACATGCGCAAGATGCGTCTGTTTTATGAAGCTTGGCAACCGGTGTTCGAGCCGCAGACAGAGAACATATTCGGGATAGTGCCGGTGGCAGAACATATTGAGCTTATCGACTTTCGTTCGCAGGCTGCGAACATAATTCGTTCGCAACCTGCGAACGAATTACAAGACACAGGAAGTAAGGTAATTATAAAACGTTCGGCATTGCCGAACGAAATGAATGAGGCAAAATGTTCGACACTGCCGAACGAATTGGATGAGGAGTTATTGAGAAGCTTTCTAAGTGTCGGATTTGATAGCCACATGCGGATTATTGCTGCCATTCAAACGCTTGACGAGCGAATCTTCTACGTAGAACGTTGCGCAAGAGAGTTTTGGGGTAGAGAGAATCTAAAGAACGCACTCCACAACGACCTTTACCATCAGCAAGGGTCAATGCCAAACAATTTTGCATGGACTATTCCTGACGAGAAGCAACGTCAAGTGGCGATGAGGACATTCAAAGAGGACAATGTATTGAATTTCCTGACTATAGAGAACCCTGACTTGGTGGACGAGCACAATGTGGAAGCACAGATTGTGAAGAATGTGAAAAACTTCATGATGTCGCTCGGCGGAGAGTTCGCTTTTATGGGAGAGCAGTACCGTATTATCGTGAACGGCAAAGAGAGAAAATTAGATTTACTCTTCTACCACCGCCGGATGCGGTGTTTGGTAGCGATAGAACTAAAAGGCGGTGAGTTTCAACCCGAATATGCAGGCAAACTCAATTATTATCTGTCGGCTTTAGATAGTTTGGTAAAATTGCCGGAAGAAAATCCGTCAATAGGTATTTTGCTGTGTCGGGATAAGGATAATACGGAGGTGGAGTTTACGTTGCGGGATATGAGCAAGCCGATGGGAGTGGCAACATATCACTCAACAAACGAATTACCTGAATTATACAGAAATGCGCTACCTTCAGTAGAGGACTTAAAGAAATTGATTTAATAATTAAACTTTCCCACATCAGAGAATCAACGACTTATTATTTATTTTGTCGGCGAATTAAACGAATTGGGCGTAAAAAAACTTCGTTTTCTTGATATTTTGGTCAAAAATTACCCAAAATTATCCAAAAATTAAAATTTTTGGCGAAATAAGTGGGAAACTTTAGATACTCATCAATCCCGAATCGGCGACCACCACAAAATCATCCAAATCAAAACGCTTGACAAAATCTTCCACGATAGGAATCATTGTAAATCCTTCATATTGGCTGCCACAAAACACGGTATAAGCCAAAGGATAACCACCGGTACTAACCAATAAACCGATTACGACCTGATTCTCTTTACTTTTACCATCTTTAGAGTAGCTCGGCTCGCATAGTTTGGTCTTCTCAAAAGATTCAAAATAGATGGTTGTACAATCGTAAAAAACAATACCTATCTTGCCACCAAGGATCTTTCTTGTATGCTCTACGCTTATCTCGTAACCAACTGTTGTTGAGTGTTGTAGAGCTTGTCCATATAGTAATATATCTTGTCTAAACTTGTATCCTCGGCAAAGTGGGAACGCAAATAATCTACGGTCGCTATTTTACTCATAGGCTGACATATCCGGGCTATGACAAGCTGACGTAAAGTTTTGTCAGGTATGCGATTGAAGCCGATGTTGTAGTAAATGGGGTTAAGTAAGTTTTTCTATAAAATTCCCGAAGTCAGGAGAATAGCGTCTCTACCGCCAGACGTTCGGAGACGTTCTCAACTGCCAATCAACATCGCGGACGAGCCGTCCGCGTCCCAGACGTTCTCCACTAATGAGCGATAACGGCTATTTTCAGTTCATCTAATTGTGATTGATCCACTAATCCCGGGGCACCGAGCATCACGTCTCTGCCTTGATTATTCTTCGGGAAAGCGATGCAGTCTCTGATTGAGTCGAGTCCGGCGAAGAGTGAAACGAAGCGGTCAAGTCCGTATGCCAAGCCTCCGTGAGGAGGAGCGCCGTACTTAAAGGCATTCATTAGGAAGCCGAATTTCGTTTGTGCCTGTTCCGGCGTAAAACCTAATATCTCAAACACTTTCTCTTGCAGTTTGGCATCGTGTATTCTTATGCTGCCGCCACCAACCTCTACGCCATTGATGACCATGTCGTAGGCATTGGCTCTTACCGCTGCGGGGTCAGTGTCGAGCAGTGGTATATCTTCGGGTTTAGGTGAGGTGAAGGGATGGTGCATTGCCATAAGGCGTTGTTCCTCGTCAGACCACTCGTACATGGGGAAGTCGATAACCCAGAGCAGGCTGAACTTCTTCGGGTCGCGCAGACCTAATTGTCGTCCAGTCTCTAAACGCAGTTCGCATAGTTGTTTGCGTGTCCGCATAGCATCGTCGCCTGACAGAATGAGAATAAGATCGCCTGCTTCTGCCTGCATCTTCTCTTTCAATTGTTGCAGCACTTCCTGCGAATAGAATTTGTCCACCGACGATTTCACGCAGCCGTCTTGTTCCACCCGTGCATATACCATGCCTTTTGCACCTATCTGCGGGCGGCGAACGAAATCGGTCAGTGCGTCGAGTTGTTTGCGGGTGTATGAAGCAGCACCTTTGGCGCATATACCGCCGATATATGCAGCACCATCGAACACTCCAAAGCCAGGGTGAGAGTGGAAGAGGTCGTGCAATTCCACAAACCGCATATCGAAGCGGGTGTCCGGCTTATCCGAACCGTAATATTTCATAGCGTCAGCCCATGTCATACGGGGTAAGGCGGGGATATCTATACCTAAAATAGATTTGAACAGGTGTCGGCTCATGCCTTCAAACATTTGCAGGATATCCTCTTGCTCAACGAACGACATCTCGCAGTCGATCTGAGTGAACTCAGGTTGGCGGTCTGCTCTCAGGTCTTCATCACGGAAACATTTAACGATTTGGAAATAACGGTCGAAACCGCTTACCATAAGCAGTTGCTTGAGAGTCTGCGGCGATTGTGGTAGGGCGTAGAACTGCCCGCTGTTCATGCGGGAAGGAACGATGAAGTCGCGTGCTCCTTCGGGGGTAGAATTGACGAGTACGGGCGTTTCCACTTCAAGGAAACCTTGTTCGTCGAGGTATCTGCGCACTTCAAATGCCATTTTGTGACGCAGTTCCAAATTCTTACGAACAGCGTTGCGGCGCAGGTCGAGGTAGCGATACTTCATGCGTATATCATCACCGCCGTCGGTCTCGTCCTCAATAGTGAAAGGCGGGGTAATGGCGGGGTTGAGAACTGTGAGTGTGGTAACCTCTATCTCTATCTCGCCTGTGGGCAACTGCAAATTCTTTGAATAGCGTTCTTTCACTACGCCTGTTGCCTGAATAACATATTCTCTGCCGAGTTTATTCGCTTCTGCGAAGATATCCGCGTTAGCACCCTCGTCAAAGGAGAGTTGCGTTATCCCGTATCTGTCGCGGAGGTCGATAAAGGTCATACCTCCCATTTTTCGAACTCGCTGTACCCAGCCAGCTAATGTAACCGTCTTACCGGCATCGGCGAGGCGTAACTCGCCGCAAGTCTTGTTTCTATACATTATGTTTATATTTATTTCTATTCTACTTCGATTTCTGCGTTGATTTTTCTGACAAGTCCTTTCAGTACGTCCCCCGGACCGAATTCGCGAAAAGAGGTCGCGCCTTCCTCTATCATATTATTTATCGTTTCTGTCCAACGCACAGGTGCGGTGAGTTGCGCCACGAGGTTGCGTTTGATTATTTCGGGGTCGGTTTGAGCCGTTGCACTCACATTCTGGAAGATAGGGCAGGCGGGGGTGTTGAATTGCGTTTGCATTATAGCCTTTTCCAGCATTTGCGCAGCAGGTTGCATCAACGGCGAATGGAAAGCACCGCCGACGGATAGCGTAATGATTCGCTTTCCTCCTTTTTCTTCTAATGCTTTTTTGGCTTTTTCGATGCCTGTTATCGTTCCGCTTATCACTACCTGCCCCGGGCAGTTGAAGTTAGCGGCAACAACGATATCATCGATCTCTTCACAAGTCTGCTTAACCACCTCATCTTCCATTCGTAAGACGGCTGCCATCGTTCCTTGCTGTGTCTCACAAGCCTGCTGCATGGCGAGAGCACGGGCATGAACAAGGCGAATGGCATCGCTAAACGAGAGAACACCCGACACAGCGAGTGCGGAATATTCGCCTAACGAATGACCCGCCACCATATCCGGGCGCGAAGCACCTTCTGATTCGGCTACCCGTTCGGCTATGACCGAATGGATAAAAACGGCGGGCTGAGTAACATCCGTGCGGCGCAAATCATCGGCAGAACCGCCGAACATGATATCTGTGATTCGAAAACCGAGTATGGCATTGGCTTCTTCAAACATTTGGCGGGCGAGAGAACTGCTGTCGTACAAGTCTTGTCCCATTCCGCTAAATTGTGAACCCTGTCCGGGAAATATATATGCTTTCATAAAAATGTAAAGTTTACCGTCTCAAATTTACTGCTTTTTTCCTATATCTGCAAAATAATTTTTATGCTCTGCAAAATTATTATTTTTAACCTTGCGAGAGCCAAATTCTTTTTGTAATTTTGCACGATTCTAATACATTATTGTTATTCTAACTCATCTTCACATATCAAATTATGCTCTTATCAGCGATGCTGATATAGATTTTGAAGGCGGTTTCTCTGTAATAACGGGTGAGACGGGTGCCGGTAAATCGATTTTGCTCGGAGCCTTGTCACTTTTACTTGGTGCAAGGGCTGATATCTCTGCGATAACCGACGGAGAGAGTAAGTGCGTGATTGAAGGTGAGTTTGATATTTCAGACTATTGCCTGCAAGATTTCTTTGAGGAGTCGGGTTTAGATTATTCTGACAGTTGTATTCTTCGGCGCGAGTTGATGTCGAGCGGCAAGTCACGCTCGTTCGTAAATGATAGTCCTGTAGGGTTGTCAGTTCTGCGTGTGTTATCGTCAAGGTTGATAGATATTCATTCTCAGCATGCCAATCTGATGGCAGGAGATGAATTGTTTGCTCTTAATCTGTTAGACACGGTTGCCGGTAATGAGGTATTGCTGCGAGAGTATGAGGATTGTTATACTCAATGGAAGGAAGCCTTTTCAGCCCTTCAAGGTATGAAAAGAGATGCGGTAGAGGCGCAGAAAAATGCTGATTTCGTTAGATTTCAGTATGAGCAGTTACATTCTGCCAATCTCAGAGAAGGAGAGTTGGAAACGTTACTTGAAGAGCAGCAGCGACTTGCTAATGCAGAGGATATTTCCGCATCCTTGCAGGCTGCGGCTGTGTTCTTGACCGATGAGGAGAGAGGTGCATGCCTATCAGCAAAAGAGGCGAGAAACGCTATAAGAAGAATAGCCGATTACTTGCCTAAAAGTAGCGACTTGGAGCAGAGATTGGACTCTGTCTTTATAGAATTGCAAGATATTGCTGATGTCATTGGGCACGAGCAGCGTGGGACAGAGAGTAACCCAGCTATGTTGGAGCAGGTGGAGGAAAGAATACGGAGTATAGAAACATTGCTTCGTAAATTCGGGAAAGAGACGGTTGAAGAACTAATAGCGGAACGCGAGCACTATCGTTCAATGCTTGAGAGGCAGGATTCGTTTGACTTTGACATAAAAGTGCAGGAGCAAGTGGTGGCAGAATGCAGAAAATCACTTGCTGCGCAAGCAAGGCAACTGCATAATTCGCGTGAAAAGGTTATTCCTCTTATAGAAAAAACGCTGCGGGAACGACTGACGCGATTAGGCGTAAGGCATGCTTTGATACAGATACAACTTCTGCCGATGGACGATTTTGCCGAACGCGGCAATGATGCGGCTACGATGTTATTCGCGGCAAACCTCAATCAGGTTCTTCGTCCTTTGTCGGAGGTGGCAAGCGGCGGGGAGTTGTCGAGAGTGATGTTAGCACTAAAGACGATTATTGCTGAGCAGCATGATTTGCCGACGCTTATCTTCGATGAGGTGGATAGCGGCGTGAGTGGTGAGGTAGCGTCTGAGATGGCGGATATGATGCGAGAGATAGGCGAAAACAGGCAGGTAATAGCAATAACTCACTTGCCGCAAATTGCAGCAAAAGGCAAAGTACATTATAAGGTATATAAGAAAGACTCGGAGTTAAGAACAGAAACGCATATCGAGCTTCTTGAGCCGGCTGACCGCATTCGCGAGATTGCCGCACTTATGAGTGGCACAGAGATAACAAATGAGGCTCTCGAAAATGCCAAGAAACTAATGTACCCTTAATTTTTCATAATCTGTAGGGAAATAGATAATATTAATTGCTGATGGCTTTACAAGACGAAATATCACACAGGCGAACATTCGCCATCATATCTCACCCTGATGCCGGTAAAACGACATTAACTGAGAAGTTGCTGCTCTATGGCGGTGCTATACATGTAGCGGGTGCAGTGAAGAGTAATAAGATACGCAAGACGGCAACTTCCGACTGGATGGAGATTGAGAAGCAACGCGGAATATCCGTTGCCACCTCCGTTATGGGGTTCGATTATAAAGATTATAAAATAAATATCCTTGACACCCCGGGGCACCAAGACTTTGCAGAAGATACTTTCCGAACCTTGACTGCCGTTGATTCGGTCATCATCGTTATTGACGCGGCAAAGGGTGTAGAGACGCAGACTCGCCGCTTGATGCAGGTGTGCCGAATGAGAAAGACACCGGTGATGGTCTTTATCAATAAGATGGACCGAGAGGGTAAAGACCCGTTCGACCTGCTTGACGAGATCGAGAGTGAGTTGAAGATAAATGTTACGCCGCTCTCATGGCCGATTAATAGCGGTCAGCGATTTAAAGGGGTGTATAATATATTTCAGCACACGCTTGACCTCTATACTCCTGATAAGACTCATATTACAGAGAGCGTCAGATACGATGATATCTCAAGTACAGAGATTGACGAGTTAGTTGGTAATGCGGATGCCGACAAACTGCGTAGCGACCTCGAACTTATTACAGAGGTATATCCCAATTTCAGTATAAGCAGCGGGAAAAATGAGGGAGGAAAGGAAGAAACGAAAGGGAATGTTGTTACAGATATTCCGCCTGAGGTACATGACTCTGAAGAAGGTTTGCAGCGATACCTTGCAGGTGATTTGGCACCGGTCTTTTTCGGCTCGGCACTCAATACTTTCGGAGTGAAGGAACTGCTCGAATGTTTTGTGCAGATTGCTCCGTCTCCTCGCCCCGTGCAGACTGACGAAAGGATAGTACGACCGGAAGAAAATGCCTTTTCAGGATTCGTGTTTAAGATTCATGCGAATATGGACCCTAACCATCGTTCTTGTATAGCCTTTGTGAAGATATGTTCGGGTAAGTTTGAGCGCAATGTTTATTACCGCCATATACGCCTTGATCAGAAGATGCGCTTTTCTGCTCCGACGGCCTTTATGGCACAGAGGAAAGAGACGGTTGATGAGGCGTATGCGGGAGATATAGTGGGTCTGCCTGATACCGGTAACTTCAAGATTGGAGATACCCTCACGAGCGGCGAGACGCTGCACTTCAAGGGGCTTCCGTCCTTCTCGCCTGAGATGTTCAAGTATATTGAGAACGCTGACCCGCTCAGGCAAAAGCAAATAGACAAGGGTATTAACCAACTGATGGACGAGGGCGTGGCGCAACTCTTCGTTAATCAAGCTACAGGAAGGAAGATTATCGGTACTGTGGGACAATTGCAATTTGAGGTTATTCAATATCGTCTTGAGCACGAATATCAAGCCAAGTGTCGTTGGGAACCGATATCGCTGTATAAGGCCTGTTGGATAGAGTGCGATAAAGAGAACTTGAGCGAAGCCGAAAAGGAATTAGACCTATTCAAAAAACGCAAGGCACAATACCTTGCGTTTGACAAAGAGGGGCGCGATGTCTTTCTCGCTGATTCTGCCTATCTTCTGCAAATGGCGCAGCAAGATTATAAGAATATTCGCTTCCACTTTACAAGTGAGTTCTAACTCATAAAAATCTTCGATCCTATCCTGACCATATTAGCACCGGCTGCTATGGCAATAGGGTAGTCATCGGACATTCCCATTGACAGTGTTCCACCGTTAGGAAAGAGTTGATTATAGAGAGTCGCAGCCTTGCTGAAATCGGCACGGATGCGACTCTCCTCTTCTGTATGCGATGCCATCGCCATTACACCAACGATGCGCACATTGGTCAGCGGGGTTTGCACGAGGGTTTGCAGCATTTCAAAATCTGCTTCTGAGAAGCCCGTTTTGGTATCTTCTTGCGCCACATGCACCTCCAAAAGTACATCAATCGTTCGTTCTGCCTTCTCCGCCTCTCGATTGATACATTCTAACAGATGTACGGAGTCAACTGATTGGATAAGATGAATGAAGGGTATTATCTGCCGAACTTTGTTGGTCTGCAAGTGTCCGATGAAATGCCAACGGATATCTCGGGGCAACTGTTCTCTCTTTTTCAGCAGCTCTTGCACGCGACTCTCTGCGAAGTCTTTCACGCCGGCATCGTAAGCCTCTTGTATGGCATCAACTGTCTGATACTTGCTTACGCAAACTAACTTGACATCTGACGGCAGTGTGCGTCTAATATCGTTAAGGCTTTGCATCATTGATATCTGCTATAGCGAAGTCGTAAAAGTCAAGAATCAGCGTTTCAGAGATAGTATGAATAGAGTAATCGGATGCCGTGCCGACAAGATTTTTCTCTAATAGTTGCAGAGCAGATTTGATGTCCCATGCCTGAACAAGGTATAGGTTGGCAACCTTTTTCTCACGCATATTCTCGCCATCGCCATCGAATGTGGTGTAGATAACTTTCGCCTTGTAGAACTTATCTGCATTGGGGTTATCCGTGCGGAAGACATCAACATATTTCACTTTTTTGATGTCGCACTCAGGCAGACCATCGTGGCTATAAACTGATACTTGCTCTAATATCCGCGTTTCGGCATCGGCGTAACTCAATGCCCTTACGAGATATGCCTCTTTCACCGATTGGAACTTACCATCGCCTACTTCTTTCGAATAAGATACTTTTGTTTCGTAGTAAACCATTAATTTTAATTTTTCAATGTGCAACTATGTAAAATGCTCGTTTGTTTCGTTTTTCTGCCATTATTAATCACGAATTGTTGCGCAATTAAAGGAGAATTAATTACCTTCTGCTTCCGCCTCCTCCTCGTGAGCCTCCGCCGGGTGCACTTCCTCCTCCTCGTGAGCCGCCTCCTGAATATCCGCCTCCTCCTGAGTAACCGCTACTTCGTGATGCACCGCCTGAATATCCGCTTGAGCGAGAAGACGAGCTACTGCTCGAATATCCGCTTGAGCGTGATGCCGATGAACTGCTGCGTGTCCCACTTGATGCGGTGCTGCTGCGTGTAGCGCTTGAGGCGGTGTTGCTGCGTGTCGCGCTTGATGCGGTGTTGCTGCGTGTCGCGCTTGAGGCGGTGTTGCTGCGTGTTGAAGTAGCAGAACTGCTTTGTGTAGCTGTTGATGCTGACGAACTGCGTGTGGCACTTGCCGTTGTAGCACTGCTGCGCGTAGCAGTAGCAGAACTGCTTCGAGAGGCAGTAGCACTATTGGTGGTAGAGCGTGTCGCTGTTGAGGCACCGGAAGTACGAGTACCCTGCTCGCGATTGCTTGCGCTGCGGCTATCTCCCGCTGAAGAGCGTGATGCACTTTGTGCCACTCTTATATTTTGGCTACCGAAGGTGCGATCTGTTGCTGAGCGACTTGTTCCTGTTCTGCTTATGTCAGCGCGAGAAGAGCCTGCACTCTGCGAAACGGAGCTTCGTGAGGGTTGTATGTCGCGTGCATTGCTGATAGTTCTGCCGTTACCTGCTGTGCGACCTGCATTGCGAGAGGCAAATGACTGCTCGGGGTGGCGAACGGCAAAGTCGCTACGGCTGTTGTGCGTGTTATTTGCCATATTGTTGTAACCCGGAGCCGGGTTGTGCGGGTGACGATAGGAAGCGTAGGGGTGAGCGTGGTGGAAGCCGTAAATGCAGTGCCAGTAGTCGTTTACATGCCAGCATGCATAGGGGTGATACCATCCGGGCCAATAGCCCCAATACCAAGGTGAGTACCAGCATGTCCAATACGGACCCCAGAACCAATCGTAAATAACAGGGGGGTAGATATATACAGGCTCGATGATGTAGTTCGCGCCATATATGTATTCGTCACCTATTACCTGAGTCGTAACGGTATTTGTTGCAGTGTCTTTTTCTACGTAGATCGATGCTACATCCTGATATATATCCTTTGCCAAAACTGCTTGAAGCAGGATAAGGTGTTTCTGCCCTTCTGCCGATTCGACTACGCGAATATAATCTACTTGACCGTCACCGTTAAGGTCAAGGTTTGAGATATGCGTAGTCTCGTCATTGAGTTTTTGCTCAAAGGTCTCTAAATTTTCCGATTCACCGAATAATGTGGCAACGGCCTTCAAATCGAGTGCTGCCGATATTTCGGTGTCGTTTGCCGTAACTGTGATAGTTTCGTCTGCACGAGCAGAGAGCGAGAACACTGCTACGAGTGCTACCATCGCCATGTAAAGATGTGTTTTCATAATCGTACAGGTGTTAAAAAGTTAAACTTACTATCCTAAATATTCAATCTTCGTGCCAAACTTATCGCTTAGCACATATCACTTATCACTAATTGCTTTTGCCTCTTTGACGGATATTTGTTTGCCGTTGAGGAAGGCAACGATGAAGCAATCTTTGAATTTCGGTTTCAGTTGTTTTTGAATATCAACAATAGTTTGGTAATCAGTATCTTCACCGTATGTGTATTTGTAGTATTTGCCGTCGCGTGTGTATTTGCAGTTTTTGAGTCCTTTGAAAGTGGGGTCGTTTTTTTTCAGTTCACTCGTTGTGGTGAATATCTGAATACGATAGATAGGTTCAGCTTTTTTCTCTTCAGCAGACGCTTTCTTGCCTGCGTGTTCTTTCAACTCAGGTGAATTGTTATTAGGAATGCGAGGTGTAGGAGTTGCTATTCCGTGTTTTTTATCGTAGGCTGTTTTGTAGTTTTCGAAAGCGTGATAAATAGCCTGCGCTATATCTTCTTTTCCTTCCGCTGAGGTGAGATACTTTTCTTCGGCGGCGTTCGAGATGAAGCCCATCTCAATCAACACGCTCGGGCAGGCTGATTTATGCAGAACCCAAAACCCCGCCTGGCGCACACCTCTGTCCGCCCTGTTAAGAGTGCCGGAAAACTCTTGTTGAACCAAGGTGGCAAACTGCAGGCTCTGATCTATGTACTGGTCTTGCATCAGTTCAAACATTATATATGAGTCGATTGACTTTGGATCAAAACCCTCATAATTTGCTTCGTAACCTTCCTCAAGCATCATTACCGAGTTCTCACGCATTGCCACATCAAGGTTCGACTGCATCTTATCGATACCTAAGACGAATGTTTCGGCACCCGTGACATTCCTGTTCTCTGCGGCGTTTGTGTGTACGCAGATGAAGAGGTCTGCGTTGTTCTTATTCACGAAATCAGCACGCTCTTGCAGAGTTAAAAACACATCTTTCTTGCGGGTGTAAAGTACTCTTACCTCAGGGTATGAGTCCTCTATCTTTTTGCCGAGTAGCAGCGATACATCGAGGTTAAGGTTCTTTTCCTTTGATATCTTACCTACTGCACCTGCGTCGTGACCGCCATGCCCTGCGTCTATTACTACGGTAAAAGGCTTGTTCTGCAATGCTGTGTTAGCATTTTGAGCCGATAAAAAAGTAGTGGCTGACAATGCCAAAAATAAGATGATGATATTTCTTCGTACATTTACCATGTTACAAATTTATATTTTTTTTATAGTCTATACAATAATATTTAAATTTTATTTAAAAATTAATTAAATGTTCTTGCATAGTTTTGAAAAATATGCTAATTTTGTTATTACTTTCGATTTTCGACTTTCGATTTTCGACAATATATGACAGAAGAGTTTAAAAACGATGATTTATTAGTTGAGCAAGAGTTTTCGCGTTTGCTTGACGATTATAGCAAGACGTCTCACCGCCAAAAGGTTGAGTTGATTACTCACGCTTTCCATTTTGCGAAGGAGGCTCATGCCGGTATTCGCAGGCGTTCGGGTGAGCCTTATATTATGCATCCTCTTGCTGTGGCACGGATAGTTGTTAAGGAGATAGGGCTTGGTTCAACATCTATCTGTGCAGCTTTGTTGCACGATGTGGTGGAAGATACTGACTATACCGTGGAGGATATAGAGCAGCATTTCGGACATAAGATTGCTTCTATTGTTGACGGGTTGACGAAGATTTCAGGCGGCGTGTTCGGGCAACAGGCATCAATGCAGGCTGAGAATTTCAGGAAACTGCTTCTCACTATGTCGGAGGATGTGAGGGTTGTACTGATAAAGATTGCCGACCGCCTGCATAATATGCGTACTTTGCAGGCTCAGCCTATTGAAAAGCAGTATAAGATTGCCGGTGAGACGCAGTATATTTATGCACCTCTGGCTCATCGCTTGGGTTTGTTCCCCATAAAAACGGAATTAGAGGACCTCTCTTTCAAATATGAGCATCCTGATACCTATAAGCAGATATCCGACAAATTGGAAAAGGTGCGTGGCGACTATATGCACATATTCGAGCAGTTTTCTGCGCCTATCAGAGAGAAATTAGAATTGCTGGGCTATACCTTCGAACTGCATGCGCGGATAAAGTCAGTCTATTCCATCTGGAAAAAGATGAAAGCGAAGCATGTTCCTTTTGAAGAGGTGTATGACTTGCTTGCCGTGAGGATAATCTTCGATCCGAAAATGGATATTTCAGAAAAGGATCAATGCTGGATGCTTTATTCTGCTTTGACGGAGATGTATAAGCCTCACCCCGAGCGTATTCGCGACTGGATTTCCACCCCTAAGGCTAATGGTTATGAGGCTTTGCATGTTACGGTGATGGGGCAGGAGGGACAATGGATAGAGGTGCAGATTCGTACACGTCGTATGCACGAGATTGCGGAGAAAGGTCTCGCTGCCCACTGGCGCTACAAAACAGGTATTGATGGTGAGGACGAGACGGAACTGGATAAGTGGATACGAACGATTAGGGAAACATTGCAGAACCCCTCGCCAAATGCTATCGATTTTCTTGACACCTTCAAACTGAATCTGTTTGCCGAAGAGGTCTTTGTCTTTACGCCGCAGGGTGAGATAAAAACTATGCCTCAAGGGGCTACCGTTCTCGATTTCGCTTATCTTCTTCATTCTGAATTAGGCGAACACTGCATAGGCGCGAAGGTTAATCATCGTCTTCAACCGATGAACTATCAACTTTGTGGCGGAGACCAAGTAGAGATACTGACATCTTACACTCAGCATCCTACTCTGCAATGGCTTGAGTGGGTAACAACGGCCAAGGCGCAAGATAAGGTGAAGAAGTATCTCCGCAAGCAGGGTGTGCTGTCAGAGTCCATAGCAGAAGAAGAAGTACATGAGCCGAATACTATCAGCAAACAGAAGCATATAACCCTAACTGACGACAATATTAATATCATCTATCATCTCTCGCCTTGCTGCCATCCCATACCGGGAGATGAGGTGTTGGCGTTTATTGATGAGACGGGGAAAGTGATGGTGCATAAGGTCGATTGTGAAAAGGCGAAAACGCAAAAGACTCGTCGAGGTAAGACGCTTATTTCCGTAGATTGGGATACTGCAGGGGCTTACACCTATGAGCAAACAATAAGACTTGAGGGTATAGATAAGGTGGGAGTTGTTATACAAATGCTTTATAGTATAACCGAGAGTTTCCACATCAACATTACCGATATCCACTTTACCGCCAAAGACGGATTGTTCACAGGGACGCTTCAACTACAGGTGCACGGGATAATAGAACTGAGTAACCTGTTCAAAGAACTGAATAAAATAAAAGAAATTAAAAATATAGAACGCGTAAATTAGTTTTTGGCATAGATATTGAGTGTCATGAAAAGGTTGATTTTCTTTTCACTTTAAAATAATTTTAATTAATAAGATATGAAACGTAATTTATTGTTAAGTGCAATGTTGTTTACGGCTTGCACTTTGTTTGCTCAGCAACCTGTAATTACCTTTGACAAGACTGAGCACGATTTTGGTAAGATTCAAGAGGCAGATGGTCGGGTAACTACCGTTTTTGAATTTAAGAACGAAGGTATGGAACCGCTTGTGCTCTCTAATGTACGTGCTTCCTGCGGTTGCACAACGCCTACATGGACGAAGACTCCTGTTGAGCCGGGCGAGAAGGGTGCCATAACCGTAACTTATAATCCTAATGGTCGCCCCGGGCGTTTTCAGAAGACTATCACTATCACTTCCAACGCAACCGAGCCTACAAAGAAGGTGTTTATCAAAGGTGAGGTGATTCCTAAGGCTGCTAAGCCCGTGAACAAGTATCCGGAGAAGATGGGTGATCTCTCTCTTACGGCAAAGACTGCTAATTTCGGCGTCGTGAAGAAGGGGCAGACTGTCGATAAGGTTATTGAGTATGCTAACCTCTCGGAAGAGGAATTGAAGGTTGATATCTTTTATAAAGAAGATGAGTCGTTTGATGCACAACCATCACTGCTTAATGTCAAGAAAGGTGAGTCAGGTCAGTTGCTTATCCGCTTCGATACCGAAAAGGGAAATAAATACGGTCCGCAGGAAAGTGCTCTTTATGTGGTGGTTAATGGCAAGAAACAGGTGACCGATGAGTATAAGATTGTGGTAAAGGCGGATGTGGAAGAAGATTTCTCATCGCTCACTCCTGAGCAGTTGCAGAATGCTCCTATCTTAGAGGTCGCACCTTCTGTTGACCTTGGTGTTATCACTCCGGGCAAGAAAGTAAAGAAGAATATTTCTTTCAGCAATGCGGGTGCTTCTCCGCTTATCGTAAGAGCCTTGATTAATAGCAGCACTGATATGTTTACTGCTGCAGCCCGCGCCAACACTCTTAAGTCAGGAAAGAAAGGCAATATCGTTGTAGAGCTCAACGGCAAATTAGGTGGTGACAATCTGAAAGCAGGTGAGTATCACAGAATAATCACTCTTATCACCAACGACCCCAAGAATCCCAAACAGCAGATTAAGATTAATTGGGTAGTAGCGGAGGTTAAATAAGTAAATGGTCAATACCTTTCACTTTTCACCTTTAACTTTTCACCTTTCACTTTAAAGTAATGCTTCATCCGGAAAATGATTCTCAGTATGCGGGGTTGACGGTGAATGCGGGCGTAGAGGGTCAGCCTATTGTTAATCCCTATTTTCGTCCTGCGATGCGTAAGCCGCGTGAGAATGCCGACTATTATATAGCCGGCATTTTGCGCGGAGATAAGCCGATACTCGCTAAGGCAGTAACGCTTGTAGAGAGTAACCTCGTGTCCGACCAGCAGATAGCACAGAAAGTGATAGAGGGTTGCTTGCCTTATTCGGGCAAATCGATAAGAGTAGGTGTAACGGGAGTACCCGGCGCGGGTAAGAGCACTTTCATTGAAGCACTCGGTAATGATTTGTGCAAAAAAGGCAGAAAATTGGCAGTACTTGCTATCGACCCGTCGTCTGAACGGTCACGAGGTTCTATCCTTGGTGACAAGACCCGTATGCAAGAATTGTCAGCCAACAAAGATGCTTTTATCCGTCCTTCACCCTCGGCAGGTTCACTCGGCGGAGTGGCACGGAAAACGCGAGAAACGATAGTGTTATGTGAGGCTGCCGGATACGACACGATACTTGTTGAGACCGTTGGAGTAGGGCAATCTGAAACGGCAGCACACTCGATGGTTGATTTCTTCCTCTTGCTGCAAGTGACGGGTACGGGGGACGAGTTGCAAGGAATAAAGCGGGGCATAATGGAGATGGCAGACGGCATTGCTATTAATAAATGCGACGGCAATAATGTCGAGAAAGCAAGTGTCGCCAAAACGCAATTTCAAAACGCACTCGCGCTATTTCCGCCGACTGAATCGGGTTGGAAACCTTATGTCACGACTTGTTCGGCAGTGGAAAATACAGGAATTGAAGAGACATGGAAAATGGTGGAAGATTATATTGCATTTGCAAAACAAAACCACTTTTTTGATATTAATAGAACCCGCCAATCCAAATATTGGATGCACGAAACGATAACGCAGTATCTCTTAGATTCTTTCTACCATAATCCTGTATTAACTGACGAGATAGAGAAAGCCGAACAGAGAATACTTGATAACAAAGAGTCATCTTTTATAGCAGCACACAAACTTATTCAACTTTATGCCGACAACCAACACAAATAGAAATCGTAATAATCAGCAACCCGTGGTGGTAGGTCCGAGTGATTTAGGCAAATTACCACCGCAGTCGATTGATTTAGAGCAGACCATCCTTGGTGCGATTATGATACAGCAGGATGCGTTCGGAATAGTGAGTGACCTTCTCCGTCCGGCATCGTTCTACGATAATCGTCATTTCTATATCTATGCCGCGATGCAGTCGCTTGCTGCAATCGATCAGCCTATTGACTCGCTCACCGTCGTAGAACAACTAAAGCGTGATAGCGCATTAGAGAAAGCAGGCGGGGCCGCCTATATTTCCGGTTTGACTCTTAAGGTGTCGTCTGCAGCCCATCTCTATCGGCATGCGCAGTTGCTTGCACAAAAGGCGACGGCGCGTGACCTTATTCGCTTTGCTGCCGATATTGAAGATAAGGCATATTCTGAGGAGATGGATGTAGAGGATCTGCTACAAGATGCAGAGGATGGAGTGTTTGAGATCTCGCAGAGGAATCATAAGAAGGATGTAACGCAGATTGACCCTGTAATAAAAGAGGCATTGACTATAATAAGAGAGGCAGCGCAGAGCTCCGATAACATAACAGGCGTGAGAACAGGTTTCACCGAGTTAGATGCCGTAACATCAGGTTGGCAGAAATCTGACCTTATTATTATCGCAGCCCGTCCTGCTATGGGTAAGACGGCGTTCGTCCTTTCGATGGCAAAGCAGATTGCTGTTGACTTCAGGCAACCGGTGGCTATCTTCTCACTTGAGATGTCGAACAGGCAATTGGTTAATCGTCTAATGATGAATGTGTGCGAGGTGGAAGGCTCAAAGCTTAGAAACGGTAACCTCTCACGCGAAGATTGGGATAGACTGAATCATAAGGTCAATGCGCTGCTCGGGGCTCCTATCTATGTGGATGATACGCCCGGTCTGTCAGTCTTCGAACTGAAATCGAAAGCACGAATACTGAAACAAAAATATAATGTGTCGTGCATCATTATTGACTACCTGCAACTTATGTCTGCAACGGGTATGAATCCGGGGTCGCGAGAGCAGGAAGTGTCAATGATTTCGCGTTCACTCAAAGGTCTTGCCAAGCAACTGGATATACCCATCATTGCCTTATCGCAACTCAATCGTTCAGTGGAGCAGAGAGGCACGGGGGCGGAGGGTAAGCGCCCGCAACTGAGTGACCTCCGTGAGTCGGGTGCCATAGAGCAAGATGCAGATATGGTGATCTTTATTCACCGTCCCGAATACTATTTCCGCAATGGTTCAAAGTCCGAAGGTTACGATCAGAGTATGCTCGGTATGGCGGAGATAATCATTGCCAAGCATCGTAATGGCGCAACCAAAATGGTAAACCTCAGATTTAGGCAAGAATATGCAAAATTTGAGAATGCCACACCAAGTACCGGTTTCGATATGCCGACACCAAATGATTCAATATCTTCAGCAGAGAGTTTTGATAGTGGAGAACGTCTCCGAACGTTCGATTCTTCTCCCGCAGATGCTTTCTCGCCTTCCGCAGGCAATTATGTGTCCGATTCCGAACCCGTCGTCGCTACTCGCGGTTGGGGCGGTAATAGGATAGCAAGCGATATTCCCGCTTCTTCGAAAGTCGGCAAAGGTAAATCGGGAGTACCGTTCTGACAGATAGGACGAAAATTGAATGTCGCAAGTGGGGGCTAAATCATATATTACTAATATCTAATAATTTATCGCCATGAAAAACCTTATTCTTCGTACTTTGTGCGTTGCCTTTTGTTTATCGTTTTTTATGCCTGCTCGTGCATTGATGTCCGTAGGCAGTAGTGTCAATATCAGTAAGGCAGAGGGGGAGAGAGAATGTGCTTTCGTTGAGTGGGCACCTTTCAGTACTTACACTGACTATAATGTGTATGTCAAGAAGGAAGGCGGGAGTTATGTAGTGCTTGACCGACAGCTTCTCCGCAGTTATGGCTCTTATTATCGCGCTGATGCGCTTGGATTGAGTGCCGGCAATTACTATATGAAGGTTGTGCCTGTCGCCGATGATGTTGAGTTCGATAATGAGTCCGCAGAGACTGATGTACTAACCGTTTTGTCACACGATAGAAGCGGGTTCGCTCATTTCGGCAGGCAAGAAGGTGTAGGAGCCTATAATAACGACGGAACACTCAAACAAGGTGTTAAGGTGCTGTATGTTCATGCCGGTAATGCGAAGACTATTACCTCTGATGTGGTTACTTCTAACAAAGGTGCTATAACCCATTGCACCGGTATTCAGCATATTTTGTCAGCATACGAGAAAGGACAAGACAATACTCCTCTTTGTATTCGTATTATCGGCACGATAGAGGCTAATCAAGTCGATTCGTTCGGCAGTAAGGCAGAAGGTTTGCAGGTAAAAGGGCGTAAGGCTGATACTGAACTCAATTTCACTATCGAAGGTGTCGGCAATGATGCTCTGCTCAGAGGGTTCGGTATATTAGTGAGAAATGCCAAGAGTGTGGAACTGAGGAACTTCGCCGTGATGACCGCAATGGACGATTGTATCTCGCTTGATACGGATAACAGCAACATCTGGATTCATAATATCGACGGCTTTTATGGTCAGCAAGGTGGTGGTGATCATGCCAAAGGCGATGGAACGATAGATGTGAAGTCGGACTCGAAATATGTAACTATCAGCTATTGCCACTTCTTCGATACCGGTAAATCATCGATGTGCGGGATGAAAGGTGAGAGCGGACCAAACTACATAACTTATCACCATAATTGGTTTGACCATTCCGATTCGCGTCACCCTCGTATCCGTACTATGAGTGTGCATATCTACAATAATTATTTCGACGGCAATGCAAAATATTGCGTTGGCGTGACCTCAGGCTCGTCCGCTTTTGTGGAGAACAACTATTTTCGCAACTGTCCTAAGCCGATGCTGATATCGATGCAAGGAACAGATACCAAAAACGGAACGGCAGAGAACGACGGCACTTTCTCAAAGGAAGAGGGCGGAATTATCAAAGCCTATAATAATTATTTCGTAGGGTCGAAGACATTAGTCTATTATAATGAGACGTCTGCATCGGAGCATTTCGATGCTTATCTTGCTTCTTCTCGTGAAGAGGTTGTGCCCCCAACGGTAACCACAAAGTTAGGCGGGCATGGTTATGATAATTTCGATACGGATGCTGCTCTCATGCCGGTTGTTGCTCTTGATGAGCCGGCAGATGTGCCGACCATATTAAAAGGCGATTATATAGGTGCCGGGCGTATGCAGCACGGTGATGTGGCGTTTGACTTTACCTCGGCTGACGACTCAAGCTCTGATCTCAATAGTGCACTTGTATCTCTTATAGCCTCATATTCTCCCTCGCTCGTCAGCATCTTGGATGAGAATGGGACGGGTTTGTCCGCACTCGATGATATTCGCACAGATAACGACCTTTCGTTTGACGGGGTGAATATTCTTAATCCTTTAGGTCAAGTCGTCCGCCTTTATACTACAACGGGTGCCTGCCTCGGCTCGACATCTGAAGAGTCAATATCTATTGACTATCTACCTGCGGGAAACTATTTGGCTGCAACAGCTAATGGAACATTGCGTTTCATCGTAGCACGGTAATGTGCAAAAAGTGGAAAAGAGACGGTGGAACACGCCGTCTCTATCATTTCTACGTAAACCATAATCATTGATATTCAAATGATAGATTTGGTTTGTTGTTCTCGAAAAAAAGCACAATATTATTTTCTGTCGATTCTGCGTCGGTTTTTTGAAAAAATATTTGCACAAGTGGGCATTATTTAGTAATTTTGTATTTTGAATTATGCTGACTTAAGGTGCAAAATCCGAGAAAACCAAATATATTCGCTTCTTTCAATTTCTTTCACGCTCAGCAGAGTGCAAACAAGTTTGCTCTCTGTTCTTGCTTAATCAATAAGTACATCTTTTTTAGCATTCTGCTTATTTTTTGCTTGTGTGTAAACGATGCTTACTCCCAAGAGCGACGTCGTAGAAGTCTGCTTGACCTTGCGCCGAGCGGGCATAAGGATGTTGTGCGTTCCACCGATGATAGTTCTGACAACGATTCGTCAAGAGAGCGCAGCAATGCGACGAAAGATAATAACTCTTCTTCTCAAGGCGAGCCGTCTGCTACCTATGATTTGTCGGAGGAGGAGCAGGCGGATAGTGCTATTATGGCACCTATGAAGGTTAAGCAATACGGCTACTCTGACTATGGCGAACTGACGGCGACAGATGCCTCGCTTGACCTCAATGATCCGGATAATGTCATCTCTGAAGTAGAGTATCAGCCTGCAACGGGATATTATATTCTGCATACAAAGATTGGAGATGTCGATATAGCTACGCCTTATCTGATGAGCGATGATGAATATAGGAAATGGTCGGAGAGAGAGGCGATGCGAGGCTATTGGCAGAAGAAGGTAGGGGAGGTTGAGCACGATAACGAGCGGAAGTTCGACATCACCGATATGAAGTTTAATATCGGTCCTGCCGATAAGATTTTCGGTCCCGGCGGCGTGCAACTGAAGTTGCAGGGTAGTGCTGAGTTGCAGTTCGGCTTTAAGCATCAACATGTTGAAAATCCCGCCCTTACTCAGCGGGCAAAGAATAACAACTCTTTTGACTTCGATGAGAAGATACAGGCGAGCGTTAATGCAAGTGTCGGCGATAAATTGAAATTCAATCTTAACTATAACACCGAATCATCGTTTGATTTCGACCGTCAAAATCTCAAGTTGGCATATAAGGGACAAGAGGATGATATTATCCAAAGTATAGAGGCGGGTAATGTGTCAATGTCGCTAAATTCAAATCTCATAACCGGTCCGCAGGCATTATTCGGAGTAAAAGCAGATTTGAAGTTCGGCAAGTTGCGTGTTCAGGCTCTTCTCTCGCAGCAAAATTCAGAGAGTCAAACCGTATCGTCGCAAGGTGGGGCGCAGACAACCAACTTTGAGATTACAGCCGACAGTTATGACGAAAATCGCCACTTCTTCCTCTCTTATTTCTTTAGAGATAATTATGAAAAGGCAATGCAGTCGTTGCCTTATATAGCGAGTGGTGTAACTATCAACAAAATTGAGGTTTGGGTTACCAATAAGCGCGGCAATTACGACCAAGCCCGTAATATTCTTGCTTTTACTGATTTGGGTGAGTCAGATGCTTCGCACTTGTTACAGCAAGATATCATTAGTACTAATGGTGGTGCGCCGAGTAATCAAAGCAACACTCTCTATTCGAAGATCACTTCCGCTGCCGGCGTGAGAGATTTGCAGCAGAGTGGCAGTGCATTGTCTTCAATAGGTGTCAGTGATTCACTCATAGGTGAGGCATACGAGAAGGTGGAATCGGCGCGATTACTATCTTCAAGCGAATATACTCTCAACTCAGCTCTGGGTTATATCTCGCTGAAAGCCGCTCTCAATCAAGATGAAGTGTTGGCTGTCGCCTATGAGTTTACCTACGGAAGTAATGTATATCAGGTGGGTGAGTTTTCAACCGATGGAAGCGAGAATCTCAAAGCACCCAACGCTCTTATCTTAAAACTATTGAAGACTTCGGGCAATGCCCCGCAGCCGTATAATCCCGCTCGCCACGGGCAGCATTACGGTACTTGGGACCTTATGATGAAGAACATCTATTCGCTTGGTACAAGCCAGATGCAGCAGGATAAGTTCGAACTCTACATTATGTATCGTAACGACTCGTTAGGTACAAATGTGCAATATCTGCCAGAGAGTCAGATTAAAGGTAAGCAGTTGCTCCGTGTGCTCAGTCTTGACCGTCTTGATAGCCGCAATAAGAAATCTCCTGACGGTAAGTTCGATTATGTGGAGGGATATACAGCTCAATCATCTACCGGTAGAATTATCTTCCCCGTGTTAGAGCCGTTTGGTAGTGCTTTGCGCGATGCTATCGGTGATGACGCTATTGCGAGCAAGTATGTGTTCCAAGAGTTGTACGACTCGACGCTCGTATCTGCTGCGGAGATGTCGGAACGAAATAAATTCACCTTGCAAGGTAAATATAAAGGTTCATCGGGCAGCCAGATACAGTTAGGTGCAATGAATGTTCCGCGCGGGTCGGTCAGCGTAACGGCAGGTGGTGCAACGCTGACCGAGAATGTGGACTATACGGTGGACTATACGATGGGAACCGTAACAATTCTCAATCAGGCGATATTGGACGCGGGGACGAATGTAGATGTGAAGTTGGAAAATCAGTCAACCTTCTCGATGCAGCGTAAGTCGCTTATGGGGGCGCACATAGAGTATGAGTTCAATAAGGACCTGACTGTCGGCGGTACTATTATGCACATGACCGAGCGTCCGCTTACCACTAAGGTCAATACCGGTAGCGAGCCGCTTAACAATACCGTTTGGGGACTGAATGCCAACTGGAAGACGGAGTTTATGTGGCTCACTAATGCCATCGACCGAGTGCCGTGGATAACTGCTACGCAACCTTCTTCTTTCCAAATTAATGCAGAGTTTGCTCAACTTATTCCCGGACATACGAAAGAAGTCGGCAAAGCAGGTACCGCTTATATCGACGATTTTGAAGCCACAAAAACCAATATTGATATCCATTATCCTAACTATTGGAAACTTGCTTCTACTCCGAAAGTATTTGAGGAGTCTTCAAAATCGAATAATATCGAATATGGTAAGAACCGCGCCTTATTGGCTTGGTATGCCGTTGACCCTATATTCGGCAATCCGCAGTCGAATACTCCGGCGCATATCAGAAACGACCTTAACGCCTTGTCTGATCACCGCACTCGTATCATCTACGAACAGGAGATTTATCCTAATAAGGATGTGCTTGCTAATGAAGATACTCGATTGAGCGTGCTCAATCTCTCTTACTATCCCTCAGAACGCGGACCGTATAATATAGATACTACCGTTGTTGACCTTGCAACCGGCGGACTCGCTAATCCGCAAAACGCGTGGGCTGGTATTATGCGAAAGATTGATAATACTGACTTCGAGAAATCTAATATAGAGTATATAGAGTTTTGGCTTTTAGACCCGATGCTGACCAATGGCGGCGGTAATTGGCAAGGTGGAGACCTATATATTAACCTTGGTGATATAAGCGAGGATATCTTGAAGGACGGCAAGAAATCATTCGAGCATGGTTTGCCCGTGAGTGACACGGACGAAGGGCATGCGGTAGAATATACTGCGTGGGGTAGGGTGCCCAAAACCACTTCTACTACCATCGCTTTCTCAAACGACGCCGGTGCGAGGGCATATCAGGATGTAGGGCTCAACGGATTGAACGATACGCAAGAGTATGATTTTATAGACCCGCAAGGTCGTACGCCGTATAAGAGTTATGTCGATTATCTCAGTCACAATGTATCGAGCGCAGTACTCAACGAATGGCGAAGCGATCCTTTTTCGCCACTCAACGACCCCGCAGGTGATAACTATCATTATTATCGCGGTTCGGACTTTGATGAAAGGCAGACTTCAGTTCTTGAGCGTTATAAGCACTATAATGGTACTCAGGGCAACTCGCCCGAATCGGCTGCGAACACCGAGAACTATGGTACAGCCGCCACTTTGCAGCCTGATATAGAGGATATTAATAGCGATAATACTCTCAACGAGAACGAGAAATACTATACTTATCATGTAAGATTGAAACCCGGTGAGTTTTACGTCGGAAATCAGAATATTACCGAAAAACTCGAGACGAAGGTTACCCTCAAGAACGGCAATACCGATATCGTAACATGGTATCAGTTTAAGATACCTATTCGGCAATATGAGAGTAAGGAAGGCTCTATTCGCAACTTCAAGTCTATTCGATTTGCCCGTATCTATTTGACGGGTTTCTCGCAGGAGACTCATCTGCGTTTTGCTTCTTTCGACCTTGTTCGCGGTGAGTGGAGGCAGTGTACGAAAGATTTGTATCCTATTGATTATCCGCCGCAGACGGCGGGTTCTATCGATGTGCAGGCAATCAATATTGAAGAGAATGCCAATCGTTCGCCGATTAACTATGTCTTGCCGCCCGGTGTAACGCGCCAGACCGATCCCGGACAGGCGCAACTTATTGCGCAGAACGAACAGGCTATGATTATGCGAGTCAATAACCTCTCGCCGAGAGACGCGAGGTCTGTCTATAAGACCACATCATACGATGTAAGGCAGTACAAGCGATTGCAGATGTTCGTGCATGCAGAGAAGTTAGAGGCGATAGATAACGACCTTGTTGATGGTGAATTGAGTTGCTTCATTCGTATGGGGTCGGATATGACTCAAAACTACTACGAGTATGAGATACCTCTTACCCTCACCCCGTACGGTGTTTATAATAACGATAACGACTACGACAGATTAGTCGTTTGGCCGCAAGAGAACTATTTTGACTTCCCCTTCTCAGTGTTTACCGATGCTAAGGTGGCAAGGAACAAAGCCAAGAGGCAGGGTACTTCCGGAGTGTCGAACACGATACCTTATTCAGTATATGATGACGGTAACAATAAGCCTCAGAACAGAATTACCGTAATGGGTAATCCTACGCTGGAGGATATTGAGAATATCATGATAGGTATAAGGAATAACTCGGGCAGAGTGGTAAGCGGCGAGATATGGGTTAACGAATTGAGAATGTCGGAGTTCAATGAGCAAGGCGGCGTTGCCGCTATGGCAAATGCGGCATTATCCGTCTCGGATATAGCTCAACTTAATGTGGCAGGACGATTGGAAACGGCAGGATACGGAAGCATAGAGAGCAATGTGCTGAGCAGGAATATGGAAAATAAGTATCAGATTTCTGTCAGCGCAGCGATGGAAGGCGGACGCTTGTTCCCTGAGAAAGCGAAGTTGCAGATTCCGCTTTATGTCAGTTATTCGAACGAGACTATATCACCTGATTACGACCCGCTTAACACTGACTTGAAACTGTCGGAAACGCTTGAAACGTATGAGACTAAGAAAGATCGAGATTCGATTCGCACTATGTCGAACACCATTCACGAATCCACAAACTTTACCATAACAGGCTTGAAAGTTAATATCCATTCCAAGAAAAGGAATATGTTCTACGACCCTGCCAACTTCTCTATCTCCGCCTCTTATTCGAAGCAGAACGAGATGACACCTGAGCTGGAAAAGAATATGACGACGGATCAGAAGGGCAATTTCACTTATAGTTATTCCTTCAATCCGAAGACTTGGGAACCGTTTAAGGATATGAAGGGTGTGCAGAAGCCTGCCCTGAAGTTCGTGAAAGAGTTTAATCTCTACTACTTGCCGCAGTCATGGGCGTTCTCAACGGATATGCACCGCACCTTTAACCATATAAAGATGCGTGACTTCAGTCAAGGTGATGCCGATATGGATATCACTTTCTCTAAGGACTTCCTTTGGAATAGAAATGTGGATATCAAGTACGACTTGACGAAGAATATGAAGTTCTCGTTCCAAAGTGCTATGAACGCAACTATTGATGAGGGTTACTACACCCCGGAGATTATTCGCGACTACGCCTTCACCAATGATTACTACGAGGCATGGAAAGATACTATCCAACGCTCTCTTGCTCATTGGGGTTCGCCATATACCTATCAGCAAGTGTTCACTGCGTCATGGAATGTGCCGTTTAACCGCTTTGTCGGACTCGATTGGATAACCGCTAATGCTTCATATAACGGTACTTATAATTGGAATGCGACCGTAACCAATGCAAGCGATAATAATAACTACGGAAATGTGGTAACATCAATGCGCTCGTGGCAGGTGGACGGAACACTCAATTTTGAAAATCTCTATAATAAGTCATCGTATCTGAAGCAGGTCAATCAGCGGTTCCAAAATATGGGGCGTAACAGGCGACCGTTTAAGTCGAAGACCTACACCCAAACAATAACCACCGAGGCAGGAGTGCCGTTTGAGGTAACGCATCGAATGTCGTCAGAGACGCTGAATGTGACGGCTACCGACAAGGACGGACATGCTGTTAAGGTTAGCTATAAGACAGCCGGTAACTCAAAGATAATGATTACCACCAAAGAAGCTTATGAGGGACTGACTATAAAGATAGAGACTAAGGACCCGAACGAGCGTACAGCAGCGCAGTGGGCAGGCGATGTGGGGATTAAGTTCCTTACGATGATACGCCGCTTGCAGGTAACTTATCGCGAAACAGGGTCGCTCTCTGTTCCGGGATTCTATCCCGAAGCGGGCTTTATGGGACAGCGGAACGGACAAGGTACACCGGCACCCGGGTACGACTTTGCTTTCGGTTTCTTCCCCTCAAACTTCATGACCAAAGCGAAGACAAATAATTGGCTATCAACAGATACTACTATCGTGCAGCCTGCAACGCAAGCCAATACATACGACTTCGATGTCAAACTTACCCTTGAACCCTTCCCCGGATTTAAGATTCAAGTGAACGGTAAGCGCTATCAAGCAGGCTCAACGCAAATCAACTATATTAGCGATTATATGCGTGAGACTTTCACGGGATCGTATAATATTACGCAAGTGGCAATAGGTTCTGCTTTCAAGCGAATAGGTAATGTGGAAGATAATTTCTCATCAGAGGTTTATGATAAATTCCTTGAGAACAGGGATATTATGGCAGAGCGTTTGCAGCGTCAATACGATGAGATGAACTATCCGGATGTGGGCTTTATCAGTGGTACAGGTGCTGCTAATCAGAGGTATAATAGGGTTAACGGACAGGTATCCAAAACCTCGTCGGATGTGCTTATCCCCGCCTTCCTATCAGCTTATACAGGTAAGGATGTCAATTCAATATCTTTCGATCCTTTCCTTTCTATCTTGAATATCTTGCCGAACTGGTCTGTTACCTACGACGGGTTAGGTAAACTGCCGTGGATGCGTGATCATTTCCGCTCCGTAACGCTCACTCATGCCTACACTTGTAAGTATAGCATAGGTTCTTATTCGTCCTATTCCACTTGGGTTCCCGCTAATGGTGTTAACGACCGCTCTATGGGTTTCGTTAAGGATGTGGAACTCGGGACTCCGACACCGTCATCAGCCTACGACATATCGTCTGTTGCGCTCTCCGAGCAGTTCTCACCTTTGATTGGCGTCAACTTTGCAATGAAGAACTCAATGACTGCCAAAGTAGAATATCGCAAGCAGAGAAATATCGCCCTTAATGTAAGCTCTGTTCAACTGACCGAAGGACATACCAATGAGTTAGTTGTAGGTTGGGGATATACTATTAAAGACCTTAATATCTTCTATAAACTGAAAGACGGCCAACAGAAGAAGGTTAGCAACGACCTGAAACTATCGGTAGATGTATCTTACAAAGATGTCAAGACTTTGCTCCGCAAGGTTGAAGAAGGTATAACGCAGGCATCAGCAGGCAATAAGGTGTTAGGTATCAAGATAGCTGCCGACTATGTCCTCTCTTCGAAGATTAATCTCCGGCTGTATTACGATCATCAAGGTACGACACCGCTTATCTCTACTTCCTATCCCGTTTCTACGGATAATGTGGGCATGAGCATCAAACTGATGCTTACAAGATAAAACATAAAACTATAGCAGGATAAATCAAAAAACTACGCTTATTGTGCGTAGTTTTTTGATTTTATGGTTTCACTTTCCCCTTTTTATAGTATCTTTGTCACCTCTGTAATGTCGGATACTATAAATGTGGCACTCTCTCCGTTCTTCGCATTTGCAGGTGCTTTGCAAACCCATATTTGGTCGATGCCGGCTGCTTTCGCACCGGCAATGTCTGAGGTGTAACTGTCGCCAATCATTATCGCTTCATTTGCCTGAACACCATTTCTCTCAAGTGCGATGCGGAAAATCTCAGGTTGCGGTTTGTTTATTCCTATCTCGTCGCTTATTAAAATATGTTTGAAGCAATTTTGAAGTCCCGAATGTGCAAACTTGTAATGCTGTACCTCGCTAAATCCGTTGCTGATAATTGTGAGGGGATATTTGCTTTCAAGATAGTGAACAGTCTGTGCGGAGTCAGGCAGAAGAGAAAAATATTTGTTAGTCAGTTGCAGGAATGTGTTGCCGATTTCGTGGGCTAATTTTGCTTTATCTTTTCCAAGCAAACTATCCCTGCCATCTGCCGTAAGGGGGTGGTAAAAGCGTTCGAAATGCAGTAGGTCTTTAGTTATTTCTCCACGCCCGTATTTAGCCCAAAGCGATAGGTTATAGGGGTGATAGGCAGCGAGATAATCATTGAGGGTGGGGTAGATATCGTTAAGGTGATAAGTGTCGTAAACATCGGAGAGTGCTTTGTGCTCTGCACTCGTCCAATCGCCTATCGTATCGTCCCAATCTAAGAAAACGGCTTTGTATTTAAACGTCATTTTTTTGTTATTTAAATCAGGTTACAATGGAGCCATATTGCGCCTTCAATTCGACAAAAAATGCACATACGCAAGGGTATGTGCATTTTTTATAGCGAATATCAGGAGATATCCGCTCCTATTAGCGAATTGACAGACCTGTCGCTGTGTATTCAACATCGTTCTTCTTGATTATGAGAATACCGTTGCGCAGAGTCTTTACTACCTCTTTCTTGGTCTCGATATTATCAATGGCAGTTTCAACGTTCTTTCTAACAGCCACGAAGACAGCGTTCTTTATTTGCGGAGTGTTTTTATACTCGCTGTAGGTAGCCAAGATGGTTAGTGTATCTCCTTCTTCCACATTGAGTGATGCAAATTGCTGGCTTTGGCCATCAGCGGTGAGAACGCCATAAACATATACGGTGTCGGTCTCGTCAGCGAGATAGAGGTTACCGTATTGGGTGTTGACGATCTGAGTAACAACGCCGGTGAGGACGCAGGTGTCGAAGTCATTTTTGAGTTCGAGGAACTCGCCGATGGTCTTCTCGCCGAGGTTTTCCGGAACGATAGCGCTCTTCTCAAGGATAACGCAGGTACAGCCTGCGGCGAACTCAGGAGTGGAGTTGTATCTGGTGAGTTTGCCGGTAACGGCTACTTTGTCACCAACACCAGGAATAGCATCAGCGGACTCAGGAACAACCTTGTAAGCCTCAAGTACTTTGCCACCATCAGCCTCGTCAGCCATCCAGAAGGACATATTGTTTGTCGAAGCAGAATAATTATAGGCAATCTCGGTTACATAACCCTCGATGGTATATTCAGCACCGTCGTTATAGAGGTCGTTGTTAGCAGAAACAGAGAGCGCAGCCTCAGCAGCCTCAACGCAGTTGGTGGGTGCGGGGAGACCGGGCTCTTCTTCGTCTGCCATGAATGCGAATGCGTAGAAGTTAAGACCATTAACGGGATAAGTTACACTAACTTCACCGGCCTTAACAGGAACAGTAACGTACGGATAAACAGAAACTTCGGTACTATCTTCCATTACTTTGATTGCCTGCGACTCGCGAACTACTTCTTTATAGAGAGAGTCTGCACCTTGTTTAACAATGAGCGTGCGGGTTGTATCACTATTAGAACCTGTACGAACAGCAAAACGCAGGAAACCATCCTCCGAAATAGTGAAGGTCATATAGTTCTTGTTAGAAGTTGTCTTACCACCGGTTTTGAGGCGATGGCTATAAGATACATAGGCTTCAGCATCACCAAAACGGCAAGAGTTCGCGTCAATACTCATCTTGTTGTCCGGATCTGTAACAGTTACTTTGAAAGTGCTATCCTCCACAGCAAATACAGCATCTTCAGCCAAGTCATCAGCAACTACAACTGAGTCGAATTTAATTTCTTTCCACTCAGCAGACTCTTCTTCGCCGCCTTCGCCTTCTCCGCCTTCGCCTTCGCCACCTTCACCTTCGCTGCCTTCTTCACTTGCAACTTTCTTGAAGATTTGCAAACCAGCAGTTACTGAAGTATTAGAAGCATAGCAAGAGAACATGGGGTTACCATTATTCGGGTTGTAACGCAGACTGTTTCTGGCATTAGTTCCCTGAGCGGTAAACGCGGCAACACCTTCTTCGATAGTAATCAAGAACTCACCATTAGCACCTACAGTTTCTGCATTGGCGGTTTTCAGGTGGTTAGAAGAATTGCTTGCAGCATACAAATAAGCATCTTCACCTACATTGAGTTTGAAGTTTGCCTCTGCAGCCTCAAGTTTAATAACTTGTACGGCCTCACCGGGAACAATAGTATCATCGGTTAGAGTAACATCAGCAGCACCTCTGTTGTTGCTGTTTTGAGTTGTTGAAAGAGCTTTATCCCCATCAACGTTTACGATGATGATTTCGTCACCTGCTGCTAAAGTGGATGCATCTGTCACTTTAACGAATGAGCCTGCCATCACGCTGCCTGCGAAGAGTGCGGCAGCAAAGAAAGAAAGAATTTTCTTCATAATGAATTAATTTAAGTTAGTAAAGTAATAAAGTAGGTTATGTAGTTGGTTTTTTCGTTTTCTGTGGTATATGCCCGTTATGAGCGGCAGAGGAACGAGTATATTGCAAAGTAAGCGACCGATGCATCATACATCAGCCGCCTATATTTGGCATTTTATGCCCTTTTACTCGGATATCCACCCCCCCGCACTGAAATAAATCAGTGGGGAAAATCAGTAATGGTTTATAAGACGAGTTGTTAACCGTATTACACATTTTGCTGTTGGAACAATATATTCCTATATTTTTTGCAAAGTTACAAATATTATTTGAATTAAGCAAATAATTTTTAAATTTTTTTTATTCGTAAATTCGGTATTCGAAATATTGTTGAGTTGAGAACATACCCTTGTTCTCGTCAGCTATTGCAAGTCTTCTGAGATGTATGTGTTTCCTTTCGTCAAATCTTCATAGAAGGCTGCGTGGGAGGCTGCCATATAAGGTTGCAACCACAACATGCCGATACCGCCGGTCATCGTAGCAAGTATTCCCCAACCGATAAAAGAAAGGTCAAGAACGAATAGTTTAGCCTTATGCCCTTTCATCATCTTGATTGTTTCTTTTACGCATGTTGCTATGCCCCATTCGGGATGTTCCTCGACAACAAATATATATGGCTGTATGGCGTAGGCGAACACCATAGTGCAAGGTAGCATAATCAGATACATGATGACGAGCATTATCGCAGCGAATACTGTTGATCCTTCATCATTAGATATGTATTCGGCGAATGACACGCCATCGGGAGTGACGAGAATTGATATAGGAATGGTAATCACTACCGCAACAATCATTGCTGCTGTAGCGATGAGAAGGATATAAGCTGTTATTAATAGCGTAGATTTGACGGCGCGACTATAACTGACCCCGAACACAGCCATGATATCCTTAAGCAGCGTGTTTTCTGAATATCTCGCTCTACGCAGGAAAGCGATATTATAAGCATATTGCAGCGGTGCAACAAGTAGGAATACTCCTAATACGAAAACAAGTGTCGAGATACTTGTGCCTAATTGACTTGTTTTGTTGAGCGTAAATCCGAGGTATGGGCCGCTAAATAAACCGACACAAAAGAAAATGAGTAGCGTTGCGACAGCACTTTCTGTCCAACGATTTTGAAGCATATTGCGGGCTTCTAACCGATAATTTGAAGAGGGTTTCATAATATATTTAAATGTTTTGGTGTTTAATATTTATCGGCGAATGGTATGTATTATTTCCTTAACTTACCATCCGAGATTATATGCCACGCCTATGGCGTGTTGAAACGATTTTTCTTCCGTCAGTTCAATTTTTCCGCTCTTTTTCCTGATATTGATATCGCGGTCGTAACCATAGTTAAAGCGGTAGTAGAAGTCGAGAGCATTGCGTTTGTCAATTTTCCATGTTAGTCCGACTGCGGTTCTTACTCGGCGGATATATTGATGCCCATTGTTAGTAGGGTCATTGTTTTTGTACTTCTGCTGATATTCCGGCGCATTAAGAGTATTGACGAGTTCTACCCAGATATAAGGTTTGAGAGGTTTAGATAAGCAACTATATTCCACCATTAGTTTTGAGCGCAACATCCACGCGTTTTGGGCTTTTTCAAGAGGGTTAACGCTGTCGGTGCGCATTTCGCACATAACTCGTTCTCGAACCGACAGCTTCACCCTGTTGACCTTATAACTGCCGGTTACCGAAAAGAATACTCTATGGCGCAGCCATTCGTTATAGTCTGACCAGTCTTTTGTGCCTAAGATTTTCAGTGTGTAGCCGCCGTCAATCTTGAAATATTTTATTGGGGCGTATGAGAGTGCGAGAGAGGTGTATGACTTGCTGAAAGCAACTCCGCTTGCTGAGTTGTACAGGTCAAAACGCAAGTCTTCGCCTATACGCAGTTTTACTCCGTGCCTGAAGTTCTTGGTGAAATCTGCCCCTGTACGCAGTTGAGCACTATGTTCTGCCGACGAGACAGTGCTCGCATAGTCGAAGGCGAAAACACAGGGACTTAGGCAGAGAAACAGAGAGGAGATAATTATATTTAGTCTTTTCATTTTACTTTACACTTTCAACTTTAGGGCTCTGCCCGCACTTTATAGTGGAGAACGTCTCCGAACGTTCAATACTTTAGGTTTCCGCCCGCACTTTCTATTTGAACTTGGTTATCATATCAATGCTGTTCTCCTCGCCTTTGGATAGGGGATAGGTGACTTTTATGTACGCCACATCGCGAAGGAAATCAATATGTCCGATTTCGATAGCGGAAATATCAAGTCCTGTGCGCTGACGAAGGTCTGTCAGCAGTTCCTCTCGCTTCTGAGGAACGATATTTTCTATTTTCTCATAGAGGATAATCTTAGTAGAGGTATGTTGTTTGCGTGCAGACCATAATTCGAATGCGCCTGCAAGAACGATAAGGGCAATATTGGCGAATAGCAGTTGGTGCCACGCCAGGTCGTCCGCCTTAAGCGAGAGAGAGTTGATAACTGATTGGGCGATGATGATAAAGAGGTAGGTCATCTCTCTTATCGGCACTGTTTCTGTACGGTAGCGAATCATACCGAAGATGGCAAACAAGCCCAACACAAAACCGGTCTGGATATCGAGTATTTGCATCAGCCACAAGAGCAAGAACATTGCGTTCGAGAAGAGCATAAAAGTAACATAGTAGTCGCGACGCTTGCTTACTTTGTAGTATATGAAATAGATTATTATCCACGACATTAGCAGATTGAAGAGGAACATCAGCGGCAAAGTAACGATGTTGTCTGCTATGCCGAAGGAGTCTGCAATATTATGCATCAAGTATGAGATGCTATCATGTTTGCCGTATTGGGCAGCAATGGTGGGATCAACTTCGAGGAACTCCAGTGTCGGATTAGAGAGATCAACTTGTGTCATATTTATTCGATGTTAATTATTTTTTCTATTTTGCGTATTTTTGATTTAAATCTATTGCGCTTAATGTTTGGGTTTGTGATGGCTGTTCCGACGCAGTACTTGCTTATTTTCAGCGGGCGTACCCGCTCAGAAAGCATAATGCTGAGCATAGGAGACAACATATTGCCGTCGCGTTTTAACTCAATTATAACAAGGTCGGAATAGGTTTTAGAAATGCCGCTTACAAAATTTTCCCAAACGAGTGCGAGGTCTATGGTTAGTCGTTCTGTTTTGGCTTTGTTAACGAGAGTTATACGCCTAAATGAAGTGCGCAGTTTAGGCGAGATATCATCCCATGTATATCGACTTTTTGCAGCGATGAAATCGGCTACCGCGATATCTTCTTTTCCATGCCCGATGGTGGAACTTGTAATGCCGAAATCAGGTACAATAATGCGTTTTTTCTTTGTGCGACCTTTGTTGTTCTTGCGCTTTATCTCAAGGAAAGTGAGGTCGGAGTCCACATATTGCCTGACGCGAATCTTCTGCCTTACGAGTTGGCGGTCGTGGTGTCTTATGTACATATCGAGCGAGTCAGTGTCGTAATAGACGGTGTCGTATGTGGCGAGGCGAATACCGTCAATATCCTGAACAAAATATTCGTCTTTGGCTTTCTCTAATATATCCGGTAAAACCTCAAGCGACACTACATACTTAGTGTCAATGCGGTTCATCAGTTTAACGCTATCCATCTCTTGCAGAGTGATGGGGATGAACTGCTGCAATATCTTTTCTATATCAGTCACTGAAAATATACTCAAAGACCTTTACGGAGAATAGTTTGCCGTTTGGCAGGTAGTTGTATTGCTTAGCCTTTGTGCCATCGGGGTTCCACTCATAGCGGCGTATGCGCGAGGGAGTGTTGCGGTCGTTGTATTCAACCTCTTCTGTCACCTTGCCTGTTTCCTCGTCGTACTTGTATGTTATTCTCCATTTCTGCCCGTATGTGGCGTATTCAGCCTCTTCTACGATACGCCCTTGGCTGTCATATACCTTGATGCGGTCGAGCCAGCGCGTCTTGGTCTTGCTGTCGGTGTTCCATTCCTTGACTGTCAGGTTCTTGCGCTTTTCGCGCTTAGCGAGAGTCTCAGGTGAGAGAAGAGATTGAGCGCATAGTGAGCCAACGCATAGTAGAAGTGCGCAAGTTAGTAGAGAACGTCTCCGAACGTTCAAACTTGTTAGTAGGGATAATCTATTCCTCATAGTTAGGTAGTGAATATTTGTCTGCGGAATTAATACTTTTTATTGATATAGGCAACAGAATTTTTATAGCCGTTACTCCTCGTACTGCTGAAACAGAAAATCGTTGTACGGGTATCTCTTCACGTGTATCTCCTTCACCCTGTCGTAGATGAGTTTCCGCAGTGCTTCGATGTTTTGTTTCTGCTTGGCGGATATGAAGATGCAGTCAGGTTGCATCTTCGCCATCCATGTCTTTTCTAATTCATCGAGTGGTATATTCTCCTTTGTTCTCGGTGTTAGATCGTCCTCGTCTTTTGGGGTATAGGTGAAAGCATCGGTCTTATTAAAAACGAGTATCTCCGGTTTCGGCTCCTGATAGACGTGTTTCTTGTACGCCTTAGTATCCTTGTTCGGGTCATACCCTTGCGTCTTATCATCGGTATGCTCGCGGGCGGAGATAGTTGTCTCCACGTCACATATCTCTTGTATGGTCTGTTCTACAACATGATACTGCTCCTCGAAATTAGGGTGGGAGATGTCCACCACATGAATGAGCAGGTCGGCTTCCCTGACCTCGTCTAACGTGGACTTGAACGACTCCACAAGGTTGTGCGGCAACTTGCGGATGAAGCCTACAGTGTCGCTCAAAAGAAATGGTAGATTGTCAATGGTGACCTTGCGAACGGTCGTGTCGAGCGTTGCAAATAGTTTGTTCTCAGCAAAAACATCTGACTTTGAAAGTAGATTCATCATCGTACTTTTGCCCACATTGGTGTAGCCTACGAGTGCCACGCGAACCATCTTACCGCGATTTTGGCGTTGCGTTGTCATCTGGCGGTCAATCTTTTTCAGGTCATCGCGCAGCAGGGCAAGTCTGTTCTTTATTATTCGCCGGTCGGCTTCGATCTGCGTCTCACCCGTACCGCGATTGGTGCCGCCACCGCCGCGTTGCCGGTCGAGGTGCGTCCACATGCGCGTCAGACGCGGCAGCATATACTCAAGGTGCGCCATCTCCACCTGCGTCTTGGCATAACTCGTCTGCGCACGTTGGAGGAAAATTTGCAAAATAAGTATCGTCCGGTCTATTATCTGCACGCCGAGTTCGTTCTCGATATTTCTTAACTGGCGCGGCGATAACTCATCGTCGAAAATAACTACATCAACGGGTGTCTCGCTCTCTTTCTTCTTCTCTATATATTCGCGTATCTCTTGCAGTTTGCCTATGCCGAGGTAGGTGGTGGAGTTAGGCTGCTCAAGACGCTGAACAAACCGTTTGATGGGTATAATCTTATTAGTATCAGCAAGAAAAGCAAGTTCATCGAGGTACTCTTTTGTCCTCTCCTCCGGCTGTTGCGGTGTGATGACTCCCACTAATACCGCATGCACCTGATATTCCTTTATCTCAATCATGGTGGATATCTATTTGTGCCATTCGTGTGCAAAGTTACTGCTTTTTTTTGACCTTTGCAAGAAATATCTAATTTGCTTTTGCATTTTTTGTAAAGCCTCCCTTGCACAATCAATAATAAAGCATTATCTTTGCAATCAGAAAATATATTGGAGTTTAATTTTTTACATAGGAGGACACTATTATGCAAACAGAAGTAGCAACTCAGCAGGTGTTCCTTACCATTCCACAAAGTGATTATCGTCTGATATCTTCACTTTCCCGCAAAATGGGTTGGACAATACGCAAGCCACGCCGAAGTGGCCTTCAAAAAGCCTTGGACGATGTGCAAGCAGGGCGGATTTATGAAGCCAAAGACATAGATGACCTTTTTGCGCAGTTAGACGCATGAAGTACACTATCAGATATTCCGGTCAGTTCAAGCGCTCTTACAAACTTTGCAAGAAGCGTGGTTATGATATGACCAAATTGGAGAAGGTCATCCGCTTGTTGGCACAGTTTGGAACATTGCCTGCCCAATACAGACCTCATATTCTTTCCGGTCGCAACTTGGCAGGCTATTGGGAATGTCACATAGAATCTGACTGGCTGTTGGTGTGGGATTAGAATGATACGGAACTTGTTTTGCTATTATTGGATACCGGCACTCATTCCGATATTTTCTAAACTCAAAAGGCTCTCCTCGTTACTTGTCCGCTGATTGAGCAATATATTGCAGAATTGACATAGGCGGAATAGTATGGAATAGTCTTGCCGTATGGCAATAATACATGTTCTCTCTATGACGTAAAACTGCGATCTGATACCGAGCAGCGCAAAAATGCGGTGACATAATCGAAGTAGTGGGCAACGCCTCCGAGCGTTGCTTAAAGTGAAGTAGTAGGCAACGCCTCCGAGCGTTGCCTAAAGATATGTCCTAAACGTAGAATTCTTAGAAGTACCCTTAATATTGTATTGATACTTCGATTTCCTGTTCGACTTCGCGTTACATCTTCTTTTTGTACGTTTCCCTATAGTTAGATTTCCTGTTTACGGTAGAGACGCTATTCTTTAGCGTCTCTCAATAGTGGAGAACGTCTCCGAACGTTCAATGGTAGAGACGCTCTTTTCGAACGTTCAATGGTAGAGACGCTCTTTTCGAACGTTCAACGGTAGAGACGCTCTTTTCGAACGTCTCTCTTTTAGATTTTCCGTTGGGAGCGGCTCGTCTCGTACATCCGTCCTTCGTACATAGCGCAAGCGGTACATCCCTCCTTCGTACATAGCGCAAGCGGTACATCCCTCCTTCGTACATCGAATGGTTCCCTCTTCGAAAGCGGGTGCAAGGGTACTGCTTTTTTGGGAACTGACCAAATATTTTCTAAAAAAATGCAAAAAAATCCCACGGCACTGCAACGATATCGCTATAACATAAATGACCAAGATATGCGACATCACTTTTGCAGGCTGGTACAAAAAATGCATTCTGGAAACACCAAAATATGTAAAATAATGCATTCTGGAAATACCATAATATGTAAAATAATGCATTCTGGAAACACCAAAATGTGTAAAATAATGCATTCTGAGAATAGAAAAACGGTGTTAATTCTTGCATAATTCACAAAAAAATAATAACTTTGCCGTAAAATTGACAAAGACATGATAGAAACCAGAGCATTGGAAACTGTCCTCTCCGACCAGAAGGAAGAATTGGAAGCACGAAAACAAGAGATATTATGTCATCGGCCGGAAGAAACACTTGTGGAGATTAATAGTCCACAAGCGCAAGTGATAATAGGCGTGCGCCGCAGTGGCAAATCTACGATGTGCTATCAGGCGTTACAACAGAAAGGGGTGCGTTTTGCTTATGTAGATTTCGATGATGAGCGTTTAAGAGAGCTGCAAGTCGGACAACTGAATAATGTGTTGGAAGTGCTATACAAAATATACGGGGACTTTCAATATCTGTTCTTGGATGAAATACAAAACGTTGAAGGATGGCATCTATTTGTGAATCGAATGTTGCGACAGAAGATGCATGTAATCATCACCGGTTCTAATGCCAAATTATTAAGCGGTGAATTAGCAACCCACTTGACAGGACGCAACAAAGAGATAGTACTCTATCCTTTTTCATTTCAGGAGTTCTGCGAAATGAAAGGTGTGGATGCCGAAAGTGTCACTACCAAAGCAACAGCTTTCCGCAGGGCTGCTTTCGATGAATACATGCAACAAGGAGGCTTTCCCGAGTTACTTATCATAGAAGACAAGCGGCATTATATCAACACTCTGGTGGATAATATACTCAAACGTGATATAGAGCAACGCTATAAAATCGTCTATAAAGCCGCTTTTGAGCAAATGGCTCATCATTTGCTCAATATTTCTCCGGCTATCGTAGCTACACAAGAGTTGACTCATCTCTTCCATTTCAAATCGCTGCATACCACTAAAAACTACATCGAATACCTCAAACAGGCATACCTATTGGTCGGAGTTCAGAAATATTCCACCAAGAGCAAGTTGCGGATAGTACAAGAGAAACTATATGCCGTAGATGTAGCAATGATGAACATGCGCGACAACGCCCTTTCAGCGGAAAACTTAGGCTGGCGATTAGAAACCATAGTGTTGATTCAGTTACTTCGCAAATGTAAACTGAACGGTTGGGATATTTTCTATCTAAAGGAACGAGGTGGAGAATGCGATTTCTTGGTCTGCCAAGGCAACCATGTGCAGCAATGTATACAAGTCTCTTATGACTTATCCGGAGAGAAGACGCGCAAACGCGAGTTAAATGGTTTACAAACAGCAGCTCAGGTGACCAAGTGCAACAACTTGTTGTTGCTAACCGACCATACGTATGAGGATACTACATACGAAGGACTGGATATTAAGATTCGCCCTGTGCATGAGTGGAGAGCGTCTTCTTAGCGTAAGCGGTACATCGTACATCGTACTTCGTACTTTGTACTTTGTCCTCAATGTGCCTCTAACCAGTTCTCTCCTATCCCGCACTCCGCTACAAGCGGCACGCTGAGCTCCGTCACGCCCGCCATCTCCTCGGTCACTATCTGCTTAACGCGTTCAGCTTCCTCACGCGGTGCGTTGAAGTTCAGTTCGTCGTGTACCTGCATTATCATCTCTGCCCGCAGTCCTTCCTCGCGCAGGTGCCTGTCAATCCGCACCATCGCTATCTTGATGATGTCAGCCGCGGTACCCTGTATAGGCGCGTTCACGGCGTTCCTCTCGGCGAAACTACGTACAGTGGCGTTCTGCGAGTGTATGTCCGGCAAATAACGTCTTCTGCCGAACAGCGTCTCCGCATAACCGGTCTGTCTGACGCGTTGTCTCTGTTCCTCGATGAAACGCATGATGCCAGGGAAAGCAGCAAAATAGTCGTCAATGAGCTGCTTGGCTTCTTGGCGGCTGCACTCCAACTGCCGGCTCAAGCCGAAGGCGGATATACCATAGATAATACCGAAATTGGCGGTCTTGGCGCGGCGACGCATGTCTTTCGTCACGGCATCTATCGGACAACCGAAGATCTTAGCAGCCGTGGCAGTGTGAATATCCTCGCCGGCGCAGAAAGCATCAATCATGTGTTTGTCCTCGCTGAAGTGCGCCATCAGACGCAGTTCAATCTGCGAGTAGTCGGCACTGAGCAGCACGCACCCTTCGTCAGGCACAACAGCCTTTCTTATAAGTCCGCCTCGTTCGCTGCGAATGGGCAGGTTCTGAAGATTAGGGTTAGAGGATGATAGTCTGCCTGTTGCGGTGACCGTTTGGTTGTAGGTGGTGTGAATCTTACCCGTTGCAGGGTTGATGAGTGCCGGTAAGGCATCAATATAGGTGGATAGTAGTTTTTTCAGTTCGCGATATTCGAGAATCATACCGACTATCGGATGACGATCTTTCAGACCTTGTAATGTCTCTTCAGATGTGACGTATTGTCCGCCTTTTGTTTTCTTGGCTTTCGGGTCTAATTTCATCACTCCGAACAGCAGTTCCCCCACCTGCTTGGGTGATGAGATATTGAAGTTCGTCAGGATGTTTCCGCCTTCGTACATAGCGCAAGCGGTACATATCTCCCGTGTGGTTTTCTGTATCTTCTCTTCCAAACCGTCCAATTCCTTGTGCATAGTCTGCGATGCCTCTTCGAGAATGTCAGTATCGAACCGCACTCCTGCCTTCTCCATTCTTCGCAGTATAGGCTCTAACGGCAGTTCAACATCTTTGTATAGATGCCATAATTTGTCGTTTTGGTGCAGTTCGCCTTCTATCTTTCTGAGCAGTTCCTCCCCACTTGCGTTATAGACATCCTCTAAGTAGGCAATGTCGTGCTTCATCTCAGGCTGCAAAAGGTAATGAGCAATTTGTATTGAGTGCGTAGCATCGTTAGTAGTGTTCTCGCTGTCGTCCATAGTGGAGAACGTCTCCGAACGTTCAGACTTAGTGGAGAACGTCTCCGAACGTTCTATTCGGAGCGCAGTCCCCTTGCCTGTGGTATTTGCTATAATACCACTTGAGAAAGGTGGTACACTCCTTTCATCGGATACCGCTGATGTTGCTTCTTCCTCAAAATTGCCGAATAGGTCTAACTGCCCGTCGTCGGGCTTTATCTTCTTGATGGCAGCTCTCTCTGCTTTTTGTTCTTGCTGAGGTTTGATGTTTAGCGATGTGATGAGGCTGCGGAATTCTAACTGTTTGTATATGGCGTATAAGTTGTCATTATTAGGTTCTTTTACAGAAAGTTCCGCTTCATTAAGCGTAACGGGCACATCTCTGCGTATTGTAACAAGGAATTTGGAAAAACGGATATCTTCTTTTTGACTTTCTACTTTTGCCTTCAGTGCCCCTTTCAATTCTTCGGTTCGATTGAGCAACTCGTCAATAGAGCCGAATTGCTGAATCAGTTGGATGGCAGTCTTTTCGCCTACACCTTTGCAGCCGGGTATGTTATCGGCTGCATCGCCCATCAAGCCGAGTAGGTCAATCACCTGTTCGGGGGTGTTGATGCCGTACTTCCCGCATATTTCAGCCGGTCCTAATTCCTCAAACCCGCCGTTGTGACGCGGACGATATTGGTGAACACGGTCTGTTACTAATTGTCCGTAATCTTTGTCGGGGGTAGCCATAAGCACTGTGAACCCCGCTTGTTCTGCTAATACCGACAAAGAGCCTATTACATCGTCTGCCTCGAACCCTGCCACTTCGTATATAGGGATATTTCGGGCAGCAAGGATGTCTTTGATAAAAGGTACCGCATTGTGAATATCCTCGGGTGTAGCGTCGCGTTGAGCCTTATATGCGGGGTATGCCTCATGCCTGAAGGTGCCGCCTTTGGGATCGAAGGCAACGCCGATATGAGTCGGCTTTGTGCGCTTGATCATATCATCTAATGTAAGGCAGAAACCGAATATGGCAGACACATTCTCGCCGGTAGAGGTGATGCGGGGATTACGCAGAAAAGCATAATAAGCCCTGTATATCATAGCGTATGCGTCAATAAGTAGTAGCCTTTTCATAATCAATCAGGAGCGAAAGCTTCTTGCCCATCGCAATAAATAAGTGGAGAACGTCTCCGAACGTTCTGGTAGTGGAGAACGTCTCCGAACGTTCTGGTATGAGCAAAATTACAGTTTTTTCCCGATATTTCCATATTTTTTGCAGATTTTTTGATTTTTTTTGCACTTTCTCAATTTTTCCTACGCTAATTTTTTGTTCAGTAGAGCAAAAATAACTACCTTTGTTTCTAACATATATTTATTTTCGTGTCTATGCAAGTGAGAATAGAAGAAAGTTGGCATAAGGTTTTGCAAACGGAGTTTGACAAACCGTATTTTGAGTTTTTGGCGAATTTTGTACGTGCAGAGTATCGTACTAAACGCTGTTTCCCGCCAGCAAATGCCATTTTTCGTGCTTTTGACCTATGCCCGTTTGATAAGGTTAAGGTTGTTATCCTCGGTCAGGACCCATACCACGAGTACGGTCAGGCTATGGGACTTTCGTTTTCCGTACCCGATGGCGTACCGGCACCGCCGTCTCTTGTTAATATATATAAGGAGATAGAGCGCGATTTGGGGCATCCCTCTATTTGTGCGGGTGGTGGTAATCTGACGAAATGGGTGGAGCAGGGGGTGTTGCTTCTCAATGCTACTCTGACTGTGGAGGAACATCGCGCCGGCTCGCACCAAAATAAGGGTTGGGAAGAACTGACTGACGCTGCTATCTATGCTCTGAATAAAGAACGAAAGAATATAGTTTTTATGTTGTGGGGGGCGTATGCAAGTAAGAAAGCAGCCTTTATTGATAGGAAAAAGCACCTCGTCCTCACTTCTTCGCATCCGTCGCCATTGTCCGTCTATAGAGGCTTTGACGGCTGTTCGCATTTCTCTCAGGCAAATGACTACCTCGCCTCACATAATCTCTCACCTATCGTTTGGTAGCGAAAGATGATGGTAGGTCTTTAGACCATTTTGCACTTATAAAATCATAATCATACAGTGCTAATGATTTGGCATTATTGAAAATCAGTTTGTTGCAAAGAAAGTTCAATTTTTTTCAAAAAAAATCGGGTAAAAATTTGGTAGGTTTGAAAAAAAGTAGTAATTTTGCACTCGCTTTTGAAAAGAGAGGCACTCGAA
>CAKZZM010000165.1 GCA_937885465.1 uncultured Bacteroidales bacterium | reverse complement strand
AGTGGTTAGCACCGCCTTCGGTATAGGTAACACCCGTCCCCGGGTTATTATACAGACGCAGACGAACGGCATTCACGCCCTTCAGCGCCAGCAGGTCGAGCACATCATTATAGAGCACACCGTCAGCATCGTAGAACTTTGCACCATTGGCTTCAATATAAGTCAGGCGACTTATATCACCACCTCGCAGTTTATTGGTAGGCACAACAACGGGCGTAGGATCCGTACCTTGTTGCTCCTCAATAAGGTCTTGCTCGTAAAAACCCGTCCACTGCGTCCACGGATTCGTATTATAATTCTCCTTCGCCCCTTGTGGGACAGTTACCACACAGGTCAAATCGGTAATGATCGATGATGCAAAAACGCCTTCTGCCAATGCGGGCGGGTTAGTTGCGTTGCACACTATCGAAGTGAGGGCGGTGCCACACAGAGCATAGTCCTTATCGATTGAGAGCAAGGTGGAAGGCAACACAACCTCCGTCAGTGCCTCCGCATAGAAGTTACCATTGATAAAAGTCACACCCTCCGGAAAAGTCAGTTTGGTGATACTTGAGGTTATGTGATTCACCGTCTTGTCCTCCCAATAAGTTGCCCAGAAGTCCCACCCCGAATAGCCTACCCCGGTCACCTTGAAATTAAGGTCGCAGACGGCATTATCGGCGTTGTTCCAAGTAGCATGAATCTCCGAGGGGAAAGTTATCTCGGTCTGCGTAGCAGATGAGAGGTCGTAAGAGGATATGGCAACAGTGCCGTCACTGAGACCATATACCATGCAATTATCTCCCCAATACGAACTGCCTTCAGCAGCACTATCATAAGCATAAGCACTAAGTGACAAAGTACAAAGTGACAAAGTACAAAGCAATGAACACCAATTAAATCGTACTGTTTTCATTCTATATTTATTATGGTTAATATTAAAGGGCACTTCTAATGCCAATGTCGGCATTAAATGCCGACTTTATAAAAACGAGAAATATAAACGTTCGGAGACGTTCTCCACTATTTGAACGTTCGGAGACGTTCTTCACTATTTACATTTCGCCGCCCGTATCAGTATCCCGGGTTTTGTATTATGGCAGACTTCGACTCATCGATAAAATCCTGCGGGATAGGATATCGGTTATGAGAGTTATCAACAGTATAGTAACTTGAGCTACCTGTACTATTTGCCTGCTGAATACGATTATTTGCATATTCTACATACTTACCGAAACGGATAAGGTCTTGTCGGCGCAGACCTTCGAGGTAAAACTCGTGTCCGCGTTCAAGCAGAATAGCATCGAGGAAATCGTCGGTGTTATATCCTTTTATATCTCCTAATCCGGCACGACGACGCACCTGATTGAGCATCTCCTCCGCCTCAGCATTTACGCCGCTATTGCGGGCGATACACTCAGATAGAGAGAGCAGGATGTCGGCATAGCGATAAACAACGAGGTCGTTGCCTGACTGCGAGCCGGTCATATTCTGGTCCTTACCGTATTTGAGAGGTAGAGCGCCATATTTAAGTTGCTGTGAATTAGAGTTATCCACATACTTGCCCGAGGCGGTGGTATAATTGGTATAGACGCACTCAAGTCGCTTGTCGGCAGAGCTGAAAGTGTTATAGAAGTCCCACGGCATAACATAACCGCCCCAACCTAATGCTTGAGCTGTCCAAGGCATATCGGCAGGCAACACCTCTGCCACCATATAGTTGGACGTCCAAGAAGCGGAGGCATTGGCGGGTACACAAAGAATAATCTCGCTATTTCCTTCATTCTCGACATCGAAGATTTTGGTATAGTCGTCTTGCAACTCATAAACACCGAGAGCAATAATATCGCGGCACAACTGCTCTGCCTCCGTAAACCTTCCCTGCATCATTCGATATTTAAGTAGCAGAGTCATTGCTATACCTTTGGTCATCCTGCCGACCGGTGCCGTTTCCGGCAGATTATCAATAGCGTAAGTGAGGTCTTCCGTCATAACGGAGTCATATTGCTCTTCCGTCAGTCGCCCTATATAATTAAATGTAAGAGGATCATCAAGTTGAGCATCTGTTGCAACGGGCACGGGTCCGAAGTTATCATAGAGATACAGTCCCATCCAACCTCTAAGAGCATGCACCTCAGCGGCATAATGTATCCTCGCCTCTTCGGGTGCCTCGCAAGCCTCTATTCTGCGGATAGTATTGCGGGCCTTTGAGAGGAACTGATAATGAGCAAAAGCTCTATAGAAAAAGCCCGTCAGACTACTGCTCGAATTATCTTTCCATTGCTGATAATACTCTATATCACTCTCCCAACCCCAGCATGACCACAGCACATCCGTCGTCATATCCGACATCACCTGATAGCCATCGTAATAGGCAGAGAAGATTGCCTCACCGCTCCAATAACCGGTACCAAACTCGTACATCAAAGAGTTGACCGCCAAACGCAAGTCGTTCTCAGTCTTGAGAAAATCTTCGGGATAGATCTCCGTATAGTCTTCTCTTTCCAACTGGCACGAAGCAAATGCTAACGCAAATGCTAACACATATATAATTTTATTCTTTTTCATACTGATTTAGAATTTGAAGTTTAGACCTATTGCTGCTGACATCTGATTAGGATAAGCACCTATGCCGTTACCCGTTTCTGGGTCCATACCTTTATATGGTGTTATAACTGCTACATTTCTCACAGCAGCATAGATGCGGGCACTCTTGACATAGCCGTTGAACAACTTCGACGGGAAGTTATAGCCGAGCGATATATTATCCAAACGAAGGAACCACGCGTTCTCGTAGAAGAAGTTTGAGGCGGAAGGCTCTATACCTGACCCCTGCTCTGCCACACCCGGCAGCGACCCCGCTTGATTTTGGTATGTCCAACGGTTAGTAACTGCCGTCAAAGCATTCACGCCATAGACTAAGTCGGCAATACCGACTGACGACTGATAGAGAACGTCATTCTGCTTATAGCCGTTGAGCGAGCCGTAAAGATAGATATTGAGGTCGAAATCCCAAATACGGAAAGTATTATTGAAGGAGAAAGGAATCGGCGTTGTATTGCCGAGTTTAACCATATCAGCCTGGTCTAATTTTCCGTCGGGCGAGCCCGACAACACATATCTGCCTTCGCTGTCGCGCTTGATAGTCTCGCCGTCTGCCTCATACACATATCCGTTGATATCTAAATATTTGATTGACCCCGGAAGAGAGTTGGGCAGATGCGGATAACTCTCGCCTGCCTGAACTATCCCGTCAGTCAGGTAACCGTACACATTTCCCCAATCTTCCACCCAAGCCTGATAAGGTGCGGGGATGAAATCTTCATCGCGGGTGATGGTCTGATTGCGATAGTAAGAGAAGCACACATCGCTCGTCCAACCGAATAGTTTAGTATCCACATTGACTGTATGCAGCGTCAGTTCCACACCGCGGCTGCGATATACCGCCTTACTGTTATAGTCGATGGTGTTTATCTCGTTATACGACATAAGGCTCTTTGTCAGAATAACATCCGAGCGATCTCTCTGATAGAACTCCAACGACCCCGTCAAGCGACCTTTGAAAAATCCGAAATCGAGGGCAAGGTTTGCATCCGACAATGTTTCCCATTTAAGATCCGGGTTACCGAGTTTGGAAAGACCTATACCATTGACAAGTGAGCCGTCAATAACATACGAACCGCGACTAACACTATAGATAGTGTTGATACCTGTCAGGCTGCCGGCATTACCTGTCTGACCATAACCACCGCGCAACTTCAAGTCGCTCACCCAACTAACGCTCTTCATCCAATCTTCCTCGCTCAGGCGCCACGCCAGACTGACGCCGGGGAAGGTTCCCCATTGGTGCTGCTTAGAGAAGTTACTACTGCCGTCAACACGAATATTGAAAGTAACGATATAGCGATTGAGTGCAGTATAAGAAGCACGACCGATGAATGATGCCATTTGGCTTGAGCCTTTGCTTGACCAGATATTAGGGTTCTCCATCTCGGCTGTACCGATATTGTTCATAAGGGAGTTATCGGTCGGGAAATCGGAGGTAACGACACCATGTCCGTCCCACATATTTTTCTTCCACTCCCAACCTGCCATAACGCTTAGGTCATGTTCGTTATTCCAATTATGAGCGTAGGTAGCAGTAGCATTGATGATGCCTAACTTATTGTTACTCGTCTGCTTTGATGCTTGTCCGTTAAGGCTGGCACCTTTGAGCGTCGTAGTCGGCACATACTGATCTGCGCCCGAAAACTTCATATCCACACCACCCGTAGCACGAATAGTCAAGTCCTTTATCGGTTTCACCTCAATATAGCCCGTCAGGAATACATCGCGAGAATACGACATATCGGTTATGTCCAATAGGCTGACGGGATTAGGATAGATATTCGGCCTGTCGGGATTATCGGCATACGACCCGTCAATATTATACACCGGCACCGTCGGATTGAAGGTCATTGCAGAATAGATAAGCGCAGCGTCCGACTGCCTGCTATCGCCCAACGGCACATCATTATACTTGAGGCTCGTGAACGAGGTATTGACGCCGGCACGAACATACTTGCCGAAATTTTGGTCGAGGTTGATACGCCCCGTGATACGCTGCATATCATTGTTCTTGGCTATACCTTTGTGATCATAAATACCGAGAGAGAACAGGTACTTCGTATTCTCCGAACCGCCATTGACGCTGAGGTTATGTTCATTAACAAGACCCATACGAGTAACCTGCTTCATCCAATCGGTACCGCGACCTACATAATTATCTATCTGCGACTGCGAATAACGTTTCTCGTCTGATTTGTCTAATTCTTCAAACACTCTATTCTGCTCCGTCATAAAACCTTTGGCATCGAGGAACTGAGGCGCATCTTTTATCGTTTGGAAGGCGACGGAACCCGAATAGGTAACCTCCGCCTTACCCTCTTTACCTCGCTTGGTGGTTATAAGGATAACACCGCCGGAAGCGTCAGAACCGTAAATGGATGCTGCTGACGCATCTTTCAAGATATTGATACTCTCAATATCGTCAGGCGAGATATTGATAAGTGAGTTATCTTTGTCGCTTCCGCTATAGCCTGTTCCGCTATTAAGGCTGCTCGCCTGCAACTGCGGGATACCGTCAATGACGATAAGAGGTTTCTGCCCTGACAGACCGCCGCGAATAGTTATCGACTGTGAAGCACCGGGCGAAGCAGAGTTGGAGGAGATAAACATACCGCTTGTTCGACCGCGGAGCATCTCACCCACACTGGCGGAAGCAGCCTTCGGCAACTCGTCAGCCTTAACAACCTCTACCGAACCGGATATATTGCTCTTCTTCGAAGCGCCATAACCAATAACTACCACCTCGTCAATCACCTTCGTATCAGGCAGTAGCGTAACACTCATATTAGCAGCGGCAGGAATGGTCTGAGTAACATAACCCATATAAGAGAACACAAGGTTCTGACCTGCCGTTGCATTCAATGTAAAATTACCGTCGAAATCGGTAACGGTACCCGATGTCGTGCCTTCAATGACTACACTTGCGCCAATTACAGGTTCACCCGTCTCGTCAAACACGACACCCGTAATATCAGCAAACAACAGCGATGCCGACATCAAAAAGGCGAATAAGAATATATATTTCCCGCTCGCAGAATATGCGGGTAAAGAACGGAATTTTGCTTTCATAGCTTATACTATTTTTTGATTATGTAACACCACTTAATTGCTGTATCGAAACTGATAGTAGCATTTATATCTTCCGCAATAGTCGGCAGCGAAGCACCATCGCCTGCGCCGTCTTCCGAGAACCACCAGCCTGCTGTCTCACCGCCGTCCGCCTTCCAGCAACGCCACATGTGCGACCAATCGGTCATAGTGGAGAAGCAGAAATACTGATTACCTTTGTATATAGTAATGTCACTCTTCTGCTGATAGAGTGTCTCACCCTGCTCCATCTGCGTGAACGACCAGCCGTTCCAGTCGGCAGAGTAATACAGCGGACTCACATCAGCATCGGAAGTGTCAAATTTCCACTTGGAGATCTCATTATTGCGAATATCGACCCATAAGCCCCAATAACCTTTGCCGGGTTTGAAACCCTGCACATATCCGGGTTGCGACTGCACACTGATTATACGCTCTTCTACAAGAGGCGACTCACCGAAGAGAACAGCACCGTTCGTTTCTAATGTCGGTGTGAACATAAACTCCGTCTCGTCGCTTTCCGCATATACAAACACCTGATACTGATAGTTATCCTGACGGCTCATATATTGATAATAGCCGAATACATAATCGTCCTCGTCCGTATTACTCTTGAAAGCGAACATATAAGGATAATCGCTTACCTCATCAAGCACCTCAGGAAGCATCACCACTAATATATGCTCTGACAATGTTGTGTTACCTGAATTATCGGTCAGTTCAATCGTCATCGGATACGAACCGCGTGCAGTGAACACATAGTTAATCTGTATCGTTTCCTCTCTTTTGGTGAGGGGAAAGGTCTCATCGTAACCTACTGACGGTATCTTCACTTCAGCCTTTAGCAACATATCTTCGCCATAGAGAAGCGGTTTCAAAGCACAAACACCCTCGCCCGTTGCCTCGTCATACTCGATAGCTATTTGCTTCTTCAGCCCGCCTATATACGGGGCTGTGGTAGCAGGGGTATAACGCATAGTTATCGTCTTCTTCATCTGCGTGCCATACACATCTGTTGCTGTTATCAATAGCTCCTGTGGAAAAGTAGCATCGGCAGGCACTGAGAAAGAGTAGTCAAAATTCCACACAACCGGTTTTTGGCTGCTCAAGTCAGTTATCTCTGATATCTTCCACGCATCGCAACTGATAGTAAGCGACTGCAAACCGGTATAGCAAGACGCTTGTCCCGCAATGCTTATTTCCTTTCCGGGGAAGGCATCAATAAGTTCGGTATCGACATATAGTCCCGGGCGCAAATCTGCTCCCTCCTCCTTGCACGCAGTCAGCAACGCTGCCACGCCAAAGATAACTAAAAATATTTTCTTCTTCATACTTGTTTTTTTCTGCTTATTAGCATCGCACATTAATGCGCGATTACATTGATTTTAACTCTCGCACATATCGCACATTGACGCACAATTGACTTAATTATACTTTATCGCCTCCCAAGCAGGTAACATCTTACCGCTGAAGTCGAAGAGAGTAGAGTTTCCCGTTACATTCTTCTCATCTTGTTTCCAGCCGCAGTTAGGTGCGGCGATATAGACGGGATCCCAATAAATATAACCGATGATCCTATCGCCATTAACCTTTATCTGCTCTGAGAGTGAGAGCATAAACTCTCGCTGTGCCTCTTCTGTCATATTCTCATAAGGCTTATTATCAGCAATCTGTCCTAAAGAGCCGTCTGCCAAAGTCTCAGCCCAGGCAAAGCCTACTTCCATAAAGATAAAATCCTTATCGTAGAAAGCGGTAAGGTTGTTGGCAAAAGTTATCATCTCCTCTATCGTCCTATTGCCGTAGAAGGGATAATACGAAGCACCTATTACATCATAATCGAGGTTATTATTCCTCATAGCAGATAAGAACCACTTATATGTACCTTCGTCGATTGACTCGCTCGTTGTCAGATGCAAAATAATCTTCGCTTCGGGGCACACCTCTCTGACCGCCTTACTGCCTTGCGCAAGCAACGCCGCGAGATTATTCATATCGTCGCAATAGCCGCTCGCGCTGTCGCGCGGAGCCGACTCGCCGTCCTCTATCCTATCGAAGAGGATACCTGACTGTATCTCATTACCGAGCGACACATACTGAGGTGCAGTGCCTTGTGCCACCATCTTTTCAAGAAAAGACTTAGTATAGGAATACATCGCCTCGTGCAACTGCTCATTAGTGTAATTTTTCCACTCGTGCGGTTTATACTGCTCTGCACCATTGGTCCAATAGTCGCTATAATGGAAAGTGAGTTCAATCTCCATTCCCGCTTCTTTGGCTCGTTTTGCAAGCGCAAGAATATTTGCCTCGTCCTGCACACCTTTATACATCTGATTACTCGGATAGTAATCAGCGTTGCCGGGGTCGTTATATAATCTGAGGCGGGCGAGGTTCATACCGTTTTGGGCACTAAGCATAAACGGGTCGCCGGCATTGCCCGACATATCAGAATAAGCACCGCCGTTATTCTCAACCTGAGTAATCATAGAGAAGTCACCGCCTTTAATAAAGGGGCGTTTTTCATATACTGCTTTCAGATAGGCGGCTTTCAATTCATACTTCGCACCGCTTTCAATAACCTTGGCATCAAGGCTGAGAGTGCCGCCCGTAACCTCAACACCTCTCACGAAAGCGTGCTTCCATAGGGTTTCACTGAGAGAGACGGCTGAGGTTAACTCACCTGCCGACACAACAAGTACAGCATCGTCTGTTCCGCGAACATAAAACTCAAGATCATAAATACCGTTTTCTACATTAACGTTTCCCGACAAGGTCTGCACTTCAACCACCTGCTGCTGAGGTTGAGGTGTATCCATCTCACCGAGATGCCGAGCCGAACAGCCCAAAAGAACGCCTACCACTAACAATAGTAAAGCAATCCTGCGCTTGACAGGAAATAGACAAAATTTGTTTTTCATATATTATTGATTAGACTTTAGGTTGTCATCAGTTGAAAGTTGAAAGTTACAGTCGAAAAGTGAAAGTTACAATTGGTTATCGCAACCGAGCCGATTGCGTCCCAAGTAGTGAAAGTTGAAAGTTACAATTGAATAAAGTTACTGCTTTTTTTTTAGATAACAAAGTTTTTTAGCAAATTTTTGAAATTTATTTTACTAACACAGCTAAAATTCAAAATTATGCTTATGTACGCAAGAATCATCATTTGTTGTGATTTTGCAATACAAGTTTTGTCATTCGGACAAAAAGCAGTAATTTTGCAATAATGTATAGTACTCATCGCAACATATTATTTCACTCCGCTTATTATCGAATATCGGCTCTTTTCTTATTGCTGTGTTGCACCTCTATTTTTGAACGCTCGGAGGCGTTTTCCACTATACACGCAAGGACATCGTCGGAATTCTCTCGCGAAGATACTATTCAAGAGATAGAGGTTATCAATACACGAATAAGAGTACAACAACAGACAATAACATCCCCCGTTTCCGCCTTTGCTCTGCGTAAGATAGAAAACGAGCAACGCCTCAACTATAAAGAATTCTCCGCCCTTGTACCTAATCTCTATGTTCCTGATTACGGCAGCCGCATGACTTCGTCAATCTATGTTCGCGGTCTCGGCGCACGCATTGATAATCCGGTTATGGGAATGTATATTGACGGCATCGGACTTGCCAATAAAAACTCCTACGATTTCAGTCTCGAAGATGTCCGCTCAGTGCGCGTCTATCGAGGTCCGCAAGGCTCACTATTCGGACGAAACACTATCGGCGGAGTTATGGTTTTAGAAACACTATCGCCCTTAGAATGGCAAGGCACTCGAGCTTCCGTCGGATACGGCAATGCCAACACCATAGAAGTCAAAGCAGGACAATATATAAAAGTACAAAGTGACAAAGTACAAAGTGACAAAGTACCAAATGACGAAGTACAAAGTGACAAAGTACAAAGTGACAAAGTACAGGGTTTTGCGATAAATGCATATTATCGGCATAGCGACGGACACTTCACCAACACCTTCAACGGTGAGAAAGCGGACCGAATAGACGAAAGCGGCGTGCGGATAAAGTATGATGTCAGTAAAATAAAACAGAGCACAACAAGCACGGAAAAGGCGGAAAAGGAAAACGATAAATTGCAGATTACGGCGGCGTATAACTACATCGGGCAATCGGGATTTCCGTATCACGCACCGGAGAAACCTGTGAGCCACAATGACCCGTGCGAATATACTCGCCATAGCGCACAAACAGGACTCACCTACTTGTTGCACTTCGACAAAATGAACCTAAGCGGCACAACGGCGTGGCAGATGCTATACGACCGCATGAATATGGACCAAGACTACACCCCCCTACCCTACTTCACCTTACAGCAACAGCAGCGGGTGCATAATATAAGTCAAGAGTTGGCGCTGACACCCGAAAAAAACTTATGCTTCGGCAACGGCTATTCGTGGTACGGCATAACGGGACTCAGCCTCGCCTACACCCACAACCGCATGTCTGCACCCGTGCATTTTAAGCAAACAGGCATTGACTCACTTATCCTCAAGAATGCCAATAACGGCATCCATTCTGCCGGCTTTGCCGACAATATCAACATCGCTCTGCAAGAGAATAATTTCGTCATCAACGATGCTTTCTTAACCCAACAAGTAGAGGCGGGTATCTATCACTCTTCTTTTCTTACTTTCAAAAATGTTCAACTTGAAGCGGGACTTCGCCTGAACTACGAGTTTCAACATTTTATCTATGCCTCAGACGCTACCATACATTATACAATAGAGAATGTACTGCAAAATTATCGTCCTATTCACAGCCACATCAGCGGAGTAACTACCTTACCGTCTTTCGAGGTGCTACCCCGACTTGCCGTAAGGTATAACTTTCCGCACGAAGGATCGGCAGACTCCCCGTTAGGATCTTCCCCGTCGCACAATAGTAGAGAACGTCTCCGAACGTTCAATAGCATTTTCGCTTCCGTATCAGAAGGATATAAAGCGGGCGGGTTCAACACACAACTCTTTTCCGACATCTTGCAAAACAAAATGATGAGCGACATGATGTCGGATATGGGGGTACATTTCGCTCAGGAGAGCGAATATACCGTAAGCGATGTCATTACCTACCGTCCGGAACGCTCCCTTAACTTCGAAGTAGGCTGGTCAGGCGACATAAGATACGATGACGACCTGCGCCTGAACGGAAATATCACCCTATACGAATTAGAGGTGTTTAATCAACAACTGACCACCTTTCCGGAGCGTGGCACGGGCAGGTTGATGACCAATGCCGGACACTCACGCAGCATGGGCGGCGAGGCACAGGGGAACTTAGGGTGGAAAAATCTAACACTAAATATAACATACGGCTACACACACGCTTTCTTCACACATTACAACAACGGCAGAAACGACTATGCCGGCAAAAATATACCATACGTACCTGCCCACACTCTCAATGCAGGAATCGACTATCGCTTTATCTTCAACAACAGTTTTTTCCACTCTCTTCTTCTTAACTTGAATACGCAGGCGTTCGGACAAATATATTGGAACGAAGAAAACACGGAAACACAACCATTTTACGCCCTCTTGAACGCTAATATCGTTCTACAAATGAAATATATCACCCTTTCACTTTGGGGGAAGAATCTTACAAATACGCAATATAATGTATTTCGCTTCGTATCAATGGGAAACACCTTTATGCAAAGCGGAAAACCGATAACCTTCGGTGCAAAATTATCACTCGAAATATAAATATTATCGCGCATGAGAAAAATAACCTCGGCTGTTTACGCCTTAATCATCGCCTTATCACCCACCGTCACATCATGCTCACCAAAGCAGGGATTGTTTGAAGAAGACACCCCTACCGGCAGAATACTCGGAACGGTGATGGTAATTAATGGTTCGTACGATATTGCTGATAAAGATACTGTTTTCGAGGGGAAACGGTACGCCAAAGGCGACACCCTCTTTTACGACTATATCGGCAATAATATAGAGGCTGAAATAAACAAACTGCCAAACGAAAACGACCTTTACAATATAGTATTGTTCCGCATCTGCTTCTCCAATCACATGCCCGTAACTATTGATATGACCATACCTCGCGTCAGCATAGATACTCACGGCGTGGTGGAAGGCGATAGTATCGTTCCTTACGCCGGCATACTCGGCGAATACCCACGCTACACCATCCGTAACCTCAGAGGGAAAGTGATATACGATGCCGCCGGCAACCCCGCAGCACTGAACATAGATATGCGCTGCGGCAGGTATCAGACTAACTATCAAGGAACATACAAAAGTGACAAATAACTTAATAATCAATATCTAAAAACATTGTCAATTATGCCGAATACCATTCGGCTATTCCGACAAACAAAAAAACATTGTCAATTATGCCGAATACCATTCGGCTATTCCGACCAACAAAAAAAACATGAAACACTTCGGAATAATAGGGTATCCGCTCGAACATTCGTTCTCTGCCCAATATTTTAATCGGAAATTTAAAGAGGAAAATATTGATGCAGAATATTCTCTATACCCGCTAAAAGACATTAAAGATTTTCCGCTTCTGATTGAGAGACATCAGTTTGCAGGATTAAATGTGACTATGCCCTACAAGCAGTCAGTTATACCGTTTCTTGCCGGCTTAGACGAGTCGGCGAGAGAGAGTGGCGCAGTGAATGTAATTAGCATACGCGACGGGCTTTTGTGGGGTTACAACACCGATGCAATAGGATTTAAAGACTCTTTAAATCCCATTTTAAGAGAGAGTGATAAGCAGGCCTTGGTTCTTGGAACAGGAGGTGCGGCGCACGCCATCGCATACGCGCTGAGAGTACTCAACATTAATGCCACATTCGTAAGCCGGCAGCCCGCTACTGCCTGCGGTCTGCAACCGAACGTTCGGAGACGTTCTCCACTACCTGTTATTTCCTACCACGACCTAACCGAACAAGTAATGGCAACGCACCCGCTCATCGTCAACTGCACCCCGCTCGGTATGCACCCGCGTACAGAAAATAAACCGCCAATTCCGTATGAAATGCTAACTGCGGCACATTTTTTGTACGACTGCATTTATAACCCCGAAGAAACTCTATTTCTCAAAGAAGGGATACGCAGAGGTTGCCGGACAAAGAACGGCATTGAAATGCTTCACGGACAAGCACGAAAAGCATGGGAAATATGGGGAGAGTGAAATAACGGACACTACTTTTAACGTTCGGAGACGTTCACTACTTTTTTCGAGTACGGAAAGCACCAAAGAAACAGAAATATCATTATGAGAAACGCACAAATAAGTCCTCGCACCTTTGTACTTTGTACTTTGTCACTTTGTACTTTGTCATTATCTGCGCAACAGATAGCCTATTTTATGCCGAAGACGGAGGTGGTGCTTGATGTTACTTACGAAGAGGTGGTAGAGCAGCGAGGACCATTTTATCAGTATTCAGAACGCTACCTCGGTACGACGGATGTTGTTACTGCTGACAAGACTACCTGCATACTCACCGATATTGATATTCAAACAAGAGGGATAGCAGACCACTCAACGCAATATTTCTTCTCACCCGAGCAGGCGGGCATCAACTCTTTTACCCTCACGAAAAGCGGACTGATAAAAGATATCAACAACGCTAAGTACGAAGGACAGATGTACGATGTACGAAACGCTTGCACTAAGGACGAAGAACGAAAGATGAAGAACGATAGAGCGCAAATAGTAGAGAACGTCTCCGAACGTTCAATAGCCCCTTGGTCGGAGGATGTGTTGCTTGCGACATCGACAATCAAGATGGCTGACGGCACTGCAAAGCAGATCTACCGTCTTCGAGAGACTCGCATTAACCTGCTTGCAGGTGAAGTGGATAAAGCCCCCGCCGACGGCGATGCCATGCGTCAAGTACTCGCAGAATTGGACAAACAAGAGAGAGCATTGACATCACTCTTCATAGGACAGAAACAGCGCAATAAAAAGCATATCAGGATAACAATAGCTCTTGATAATATTTTAAGTTCCGACACGGAAAATAGTGGAGAACGTCTCCGAACGTTCAAAGAAACAGAAATAATAGCCTTCCGTTTCTCGCCCGTCAATGGCGTTGTAGAAAGCACTGACCTAAGCGGAGATCCCGTCTATCTCACCATCTCGGATATCTATCGTCCTCAGCAACCCGAAGCACCAAAGAAAGCACCTGAATTATCCGGCATCGCCTATTGCACGCCGGGCAGCGCAAAGATAAGTACAAGGTACGAAGGACCGCTTATGCTAAGGACAAAAGTAGAAGAGCAAGAAACAATTTATCTTTCGCAACTCGGATATACCGCCTTCTTCACACAAGACTTTATCAAGAACACCCCAAAACTGCTATTCGACACAAAAACAGGCGCAATAAAAAGTACTAAATAATATGCGCAAATTATTCACATATTTTGCCGCTCTTCTGTGCCTTTCGCTCTCTGCACAAGAGATAAGGTGCAATGTGCAGATTAACTCCGAACAAATTGAGGGTTCGAATAAGCAGGTATTCAACACACTCAAGCAGTCGATAGAGGAGTTCGTCAATAACTCTAAATGGACAAATCTCACCTTTGCCGAGACGGAGAAGATAGAGTGTAATATGCTCATCGTCTGCAAGTCATACGCCGACAACCTCTTCACCTGCGAGGCCACTATTCAGGCATCGCGCCCCGTCTTCAACACCGCCTACACCACTACTCTTCTCAATTTCAAAGATAACTATTTCAACTTCACCTATCAAGAGTTTGACCAACTGACATATCAGCAGGAAACATTCCAAACGAATCTTACTGCCCTGCTGGCATATTACGTCTATCTCATCATCGGTTACGACTGTGACAGTTATCAACGCCTTAGCGGCACCCCTTTCTTCACCGCCTGCCAAAATATAGCGATGACATGCCAATCGGCATCAATGGAATCAAACGAACAAGCGGGTTGGCAGTCTTCTCACTCTTCACGCAACAGATATACCATCGCCAATAATCTTACTGACGAGGCTTTCAAACCTTTCCGCAACTTCTTTTATGAATACCATCGTCTCGGTCTTGACGAGATGGCAACCAATGTGGCAGGTGGCAGGGCGCGTATCGCACAAGGACTGCCCGTACTAAAAGAAGCACAACAAGCAAGACCATCAAATTACGTCATCGGTCCTTTCCTCGATGCGAAGGCAGACGAGATAGTGAATATTTTCCACGATGGAACTGACAAAGAGAAAGAGACAGTATATAACCTTCTCACCAATATCGACCCTACCCGACAAAACACCTACGATAGGATAGTCAATTAAAAGTGGTAAGTGATAAAATACGCTTGATTAGATGAACAGACTTTACAATTTCTTACGGCGACATAAACCTTTTCTATGGGGATTACTGCTCATATCCGTGTGCCTTCTCACATGGCTCGCTGCTCAATGCAGATATGAGGAGAATATCTTCCAACTGCTTCCTCAGACAGAAAACGCTGATTACCAACTCACCTTTACCAATCTCCGGCTCAAAGATAAAATCTTCGTGCAGGCAAGATACAAAGACGATGACGACAGTGCAGACCCTGAGCGACTTGCCGATGCTATGCAACTGTTTATTGATAAGGTAACGGAGGCTGACGAACAAAGCGGACACATACTCTACTCTCTATCAGAGATCGATCCGACCACTATCCTTGATGCGGCGGAATATGCTATGCAGCATGGGCCGGCATATATCGATATCTCCCCACAGCAACTTGACTCGCTCTGCTCTGTCGAACATATTCGGCAGCAGATGCAACTCTACTCTGATTTTCTTGAGACAGACATCGGGCAGAACTTCTACGACGTCGTCAGTTACGACCCCTGCGGCATAGCCTTAGGTTATGTTGCGAAAAGTACCGGAATAGATGCCAATCAGGCGCTGCTATCCTTATCGGACGAGCAGGATGGTCCGTCGCGGTTTATGTATAACCACATCTTTGCAGGCGGAGGTAAGGCCTGCATAGCCTTTATCACCCCCTCTTTCGGCACCGACGACTCCAGACGGGCAAGCCGACTGCTCAATATGCTCAATAAGGTACGCGACGAGGTGCAGCAAGAGTATCCCGATGTGGACATTCTCTACCACGGCACTATCATTCTCGCCGGAGGTAACAGCAGACGCATGCGCCAAGACCTTGCCCTCACAATAGGCATATCTCTCACTATCATTATTTTGCTGCTTGCCTTCTTCCTCAAACGTCCAACGTACATAGTGCTGACAATACTGCCTATCGGATTCGGAGTGTTGCTTGCCATGTCAGGGTTATACCTGACAAGAGGCGGGGTTTCGATGATGAGTCTCGGATTGGGTTGCGTAATACTCGGCGTAGCGTTTTCTTATGTCCTGCATGTGCTGATACACTATATCTATACAGGCGATATTCACGACACTCTCAATGTGCAGACGCGCCCCGTACTTCTCGGTTCTCTCACCACTATCGGTGCTTTTGCCGGACTGCTCTTTACGCAGTCACAACTGCTAAAAGACTTCGGGTATTTCGCATTGCTCGTCATCCTTGGTACTACCTGCTTCAGCCTGATGATAATGCCCCAATTCCTGCCCCGCAAGCATACACCCAACAAACGAACATTTGCACTTCTCGAGAAGGCAAACTCTTATAATATTGACCGAAATATACCGATTTGCGTGCTGACCGTTTTATGGGTAGTCGTATGCATCTGCTTCTCCGGCAAGTATGAGTTTGACAGCAATCTGCGTAATATTGGCTATGTAAGTAAAGAAACCGCCCACGCACAGGCATCGTGGAACGAACTGCTGAACGAAGGACTGAATCAGCAATACTACGCCTCCGTTGCCCCGACATTGGAAGATGCACTCGAGCAGTTACCTCTTATAGAAAGCACTATCGACAGCCTGCGAGAGGAAGGCACGGCAGTAGGCGGTATGAAGCCGTCGGTTATGCTTCCTTCGCTCGTTCAGCAACAGCAAAGGATAGACGCATGGCGTGCCTACTTTACCAAAAGCAAACAGAGAGAGGTGTGGCGCAATATACGCGAGGTATGCGCCGAAACGGGTATCGATGAGGACATGTTCCTACCATTTAGAAAGATGATGGATAAACCAAGACCCGCCGAACTGCTGCCGGACGCCAATATTCTGCCACCCGAGATTATAGAAAATTTTGTGGAGCAAACACACGGCAAATACCTCGTCTATTTCCCCGTCAAATCAACCGTGGAGAATGCGAAAGAGGTCAAAGACCGCCTCACGCCCGTAAAAGGCTGTATGGTGATGGACCCGTATTATTACTGCACTGATCTCGTGGAACTTATTCGTAGCGACTTCAATATCATTATGTGGATTAGTTTCGGCTTCGTCTTCCTGCTGCTCATCCTTACCTATCGCAACTTGTGGCTCACGCTCATAGCACTTGCGCCGATGTTGCTCTCGTGGTACACCGTACTCGGTGCGATGGCACTCTTCGGACAACCGTTTAACCTCGTAAATATTGTGGTGTCATCGTTCATATTCGGTATCGGCGTTGATTATTCGATCTTTATTCTCGAAGGTCTGCTCTCTGAAAACAAAGACCAAACAATGACATACAACAAAACGGCTATCACACTGTCAGGCACGATACTCGTCATTTGTATGTTCGTGTTAGGTTTCGCTAAACACCCGGCTATCAGCAGCATCAGTTTTGCTTCGCTCATTGGTATGATAACCACCATCTTACTCTCCTATACCATCGAACCTAATCTATACAAACTATATAAACGATTTGCTAAAAAATGATGAAAAAACACATATCGGCACTTTTTGCTGTCATATTAGCAGTAAACGCCTTAGCAGCAGATATTCCTGCTTCCGTTCTCGCGTTGCATTCTTCTGACGAGAATACGGAGTACGACATTACGGAGAGCAAGGTAATGCCTAAACTAAATAAAACGATTACCCGCGAGGGTAAGATGCTCTTTCAAGCGCCTGATGATTTGCGCATCGACTTCACCGAGCCCGCAGGCGACTACACCCTTATTACCAAGGACATATTCGAGGTTAAGAAGAATGGAAAGGTGCAGCATTTTAATATCAAGAACCCGACGCACAAAATGAGCATCTACCGCGCCACCCTACTCTGCTGCCTTGCCGGTAAGGTGGAGGAGGCTGCACGGCTAAACGATGCCACAGCCGAATACAAAGAAGCAGGCGGAAAATATGTCTGCACAATCAAGGCAGACAAAGCCATCGGAAGGGAAATAGAAGAACTGCTGCTTGAATACGACCGCAAAACAGGCAAACTCCTCTTGATGAAAATAACCGAAGGCAACGGCAACTACACAGAGTACAAAGTGTCTAAGTGACAAGTGTAATCTTTTGAAAGTAATAGCAACAGCACATAACGGTTTTCATAGCAAGTTTGGTGTACCGCGCCAGACGGAGTCCGACAGCGTGCTACTCACCCGTATCGTTTTCACGCCCGAATACCGCGTGGGCGAAGCCCTGCGTGGGATAGAAGCGTTCTCTCACCTTTGGCTTATCTGGGGTTTCGAAACGCCTTTTGCCGGAGGTGAGAAGCATTACACAGAAGCCGAATGGTCTCCGACAGTGCGCCCGCCGAGACTCGGCGGAAACACCCGCGTCGGAGTATTTGCCACCCGCTCACCCAACCGTCCTAACCGCATAGCACTATCCTCCGTCAGACTGCTCAAAGTGGAGGACACGCCCGAAGGCAAGACCCTGCTCGTACAAGGTGCCGATATGATGGACGGAACACCGATCTACGACATCAAGCCATACCTGCCTTATACCGACTGCCACCCCGATGCCACAGGCGGCTTCACCGATGCCGCCCCGAAACGCCGCTTACGAGTCGTTTGGGAGAATGAGGAAAGTCAGGGCAGAGCCCTAAAGTCGAAGGTTGAAAGTTCAGAGTTTGAACGCTCGGAGGCGTTCTCCACTAATATTGAACGCTCGGAGGCGTTCTCCACTATTAACGGACAGAGCCATAAAGAGATAGAAGAGATAATCGCTGCCGACCCGCGTCCTGCCTACCATAACGATGCCGAACGCATCTACGCCTTTGACTACGCCGACTTCAATATCCGTTTCAAAGTAGAAGGCAACACCGCAACTATTCTACATATTTCTTGCCGCGAGTGACCTACCGTGCTGACGTACTGCTGTTTTTCCGCCATTTCCGCACTCACACGTAGCACTTCCGCACTCGCACTTTGCCTACTCCGTACAACGCATTTGTAAAAAAATGCGTTTTTTTTTATTATTTCTTGGCATTGTCCGAAAATAATAGTAACTTTGTGGTAATACAACAAATTAACTGCGATATCGAACCATGAAGAAAACTATTCTCACAACTATATCAGTTTTCTTGGCATTAGCCGTATCCGCACGCCCTACAGCCAATCATTACACCGAACTAAACAACAAATCCGGCATCAATCTTTGGAATGCCATTTATACCTGTGTACAGAAAGGTTACACCTCTCTCGGCTATGACGGTTTATATGCAGCCTATCAGACGACCGATATCGATGACAACGGACAAATTATTGATATGTACGGTGGTTGCTTATTCTCCACCTCAAATCAATGTGGCAACTACAATGCTGAATGTCAGTGTTACAACAGAGAGCACTCTTTGCCGAAGAGTTGGTGGGGAAGCGGTAATGAAAAGACCAATCAAGGTTGCGATATTTTCCATGTTGTGCCGACAGACGGCTATGTCAATAACCGCCGCGGTGCCTACGCCTTCGGCGAGGTTGATGAAGCCACCTATTCATACAACGGCAATAAACTCGGCAGTTCGTCCATAGCCGGTTATAGCGGCACCGTCTTCGAGCCGCAAGATGAGTACAAAGGCGACTTCGCGAGAGGTTATATGGGAGTTATTGCCAAGTGGCAACTCAATGCCACTTCCGGTGCCGGCGGTTCGATCTTCAATAATGACTATACCGAATCAGGCAACTTCGGATTGACCGCTTACGGCATAGAGCTACTTATGAAATGGCACAGGCAGGACCCCGTATCGCCAAAAGAGAAGCAGCGCAACGACGGCATTGAGCAGACCCAAGGTAATCGCAACCCGTTTATCGACTATCCCGAACTCGCTGAGTATCTGTGGGGTAATAAGAGAGGGCAAACCGTCAGCCTCGCCACTCTCGTCAGTGCATACGATGGTTATGTGCCCGACACCACACAGACAGCACCTATTGACACCACTCAACTCAATCCTACTGACACCACCCAAATTACCCCTGCAGACACCACACATAATGAGCATATCATCATCGGCGGCAACGGCAACTATGTAAAAGTAAGGGGTACTCTCGCCAATTATAGCGGTATCTACCTCATTGTATATGAGCCTAACAGCATCTGCCTTAATGGTGCAATAGCCACTCTTAATGCCACCGATGGTGCTAATACGACTATAACCATTCAGGACAGCATCATAGCCTCGTCAGACGAGATAAACAGCTATGCCATCATCATTGCTCCTCTTGACGCGGGGTATAGTTTGCAAACGACAACGGGACTTTATATAGGCAACTCGCAGAAGAAAATGGCATATTCCGAAACGCCCGTAGCCTATACTATTTCCAATAACGGAGCTGAAGCGATCATCAAAAACGGCAATTATTCACTTCAATATAATACAAGCACGAACTACTTCCGCTTCTACACCTCAGGTCAAGGCTCTATCGTACTCTACCGCAAGGCAGAATCGACTATGACCGAAGCAGTGGAAGAACACGTTAACCGACATCAGGCAAGGAAAATAATACGAAACGGCAGAATAATCATTATTCGCGATGAAACGGAATACGATATAATGGGGATAAAGAATTAAGAATTAGTAGAGAACGTCTCCGAATGTTCTGGTAGTAGAGAACGTCTCCGAACGTTCAGGTAGTGGAGAACGTCTCCGAACGTTCAGACCTTAGTCGGCATTCAATGCCGACTTTATAAAGACGAGAGATATAAGTGTAGTGGAAAACGTCTCCGAACGTTTTAAGTGGAAAACGTCTCCGAACGTTTTAAGTGGAAAACGTCTCCGAACGTTTTTAAGTGGAGAACGTCTCCGAACGTTTTAACAGGTAATCAAAAACACAAAATACAATGAAAAAACTACTATCAGTAATTGGCGTGTTGTGTGTCACTATGGCACTTCAAGCCAAGACTATTTACCTTAACACAGGCGGCTCCGAGTTTTGGAATCAAGATGGTGCTGTATTCTTTGTTCACTCATGGACGGGTACAGACACCAATGTGCAGGACATAAAGATGACGCTTGTGAGCGGCGATGAGTACTCTGCGGATGTGCCGGACACCAACGATAAGATTATTTTCGTTCGTATGCCGGCAGGAAGTGCGACGCTTAATTGGGACACCAAATGGAACCAGACCGATGACCTCACTATCCCCTCAGACAAAGATACCTATACCATCACCGGCTGGGGAGCAGGCGATGGTATCTGGTCGCAGCACGGCGAGGCTCTCTGTATGGGTAAATACGGCTTGCTCGTTGACGGACAATTCGTAGCATGCACCAAAAACGCCTCACAAACAGAAATCACAGAGTATATGATTCTGAATCTCCCGCTCACGGCAGGACAGACGATTCAAATCTACGACTCTTGCAATAACGCCGCATGGGTTATAAGCCAATATGCATCTTCAAGTTACGAATTTACTATCACTAACAACAAATATGTTGTGGCAGAAGACGGGGAGTATGACATCTACATTAAGTTTATCTACGGTGCCGATGAGATCTATATTCACAAAGCCGGCACCAACGGTTCTGCCGTTCCTTCGCAATGCGGCGACGTACTTCTTCAAGGTTTCTACTACGACTCTTACGAGGTTGACTCTACTCACGAGGGTACTCTCACATACGGCGACACTAAATGGAGGACCCTCCTCAAACAGGCAGGCGAGATAGGTGCATACTTCGACCTTATCTGGTTACCGCCGTCAGCATACTCCAGCGGCGTAGGTTATCACCCCAAACAATACTCTAATCAGAACTCTGACTGGGGCAGCCGCGCCGAACTTGAGAACCTCATCAGTGCTTTCCACAACAGTAACACAAAGGTCGTTGCCGACATCGTTATCAACCATGTGGAGGCAATGGCATCGTGGTGCGACTTTGCGGTACAAGACTTCGGTGAATACGGCGTATTCACTCCCGACGGCTCGTATATATGCAGCAACGATGAGATGAACGCTGATTGGACACGTGCCGACTCTCTTGCCGGCGACTGCTGGGGTACCGCAACCGGCTCCCCCGATGACGGCGAGAACTGGGACGGCGCACGCGACTGGTCGCACGACAAAGTGTATGTGCAAGATATGTTCAAGGCATACCTGCAATGGATGAAGAATGTTATGCACTACGATGGTTGGCGCTATGACAAAGGTGACGGCTTTAACAACTGGCACATGGATAACTACAACCGCGCTTCCGACCCGTATATCGCCTTCAAAGAGCACTGGTCGAGTGTCGATAATATTAAATACGGCATTGAGCAGGCAAACATGAATGTTATGGCACTTGATTTCCAGACCAAATATAGCGTTATGGATAATTTGGCGGGCTGGAATTATATCGGGCGCGGCAACGGACTGCTCAGCGACAACTATTGGCAACGCTACGCCGTGACCTTCGTTGATAACCACGACATGTTCCTCCGCAGCGATGCAAACGGACAGGAGTTCGGCGGATATCAAAACTCGATGACTGATGACCTTAAGTTCCGCCTTCTTAACGCCAATGCCTTTATTCTTGCCATGCCCGGAGTACCTTGCGTCTTCTACCCGCATTGGGCTAAGTATAAAGAAGAGATCAAACCGATGATTAACGCTCGCCACCTTGCCGGCGTGCATAACGAGAGTGCAGTCACCGATGAGTATTGGGACGACAACAACAGCGGTTATCAGGCTACTATCCACGGCAAGAACGGATATCTCATCCTCTGCCTCGGCACGAAAGCCAACAAACAGGGTTTTGGCAGCGACTATAAACTGATCGCCTCAGGCTATAACACAGCCTACGGACATAACGAGAGTTATGAGATGTGGGTTAACGCCACCGGAGATGTGGCTCCGGGGATTATCGTAACTCCAAGCACCACCTTCGAAGATCTCAATGCCGGTATCAATGTTACTATTCAGGCAGTGGGCGGCAGCAGCAACGCCGTTATCTATTACACTACTGACGGCACCGACCCGACAACTTCTTCTTCCGTCTATTCCTCTACTCTTAATTTCAAGCAGACCACCACGCTCAAGGTGATGGCGGCATGCGGTACGGCAACGTCGAATATCCAAACCTACACCTATACCTACCGCGAACCGCTGCAACGAGGCATACGCGTTCGCTTCAATAAACCCGACGAGTGGGACAAGGTTTATTTCTACGCATGGATACCCGGCGTGGACGAACAAGGTAATGCCACATCTGAAAATCTTATGGGAGCATACCCCGGGCAGCGCATCTATCAGGATAGCGAAGGTTGGTTCACCTATGAGTTCGATGCACAAATGGACTCCGTCAACTTCTGCATCAACTCAGGCGACGACTGCGGCGGCATCAATGTGCGCTCTAACGACCTCGTTACCGACTATGACGCTTGCTACGGCTGGCGCGACGGTAAAGAGACCGACAGTTCAGAAGAGATATTGCTTGACTGCGAGACAGACCTCCACCCTGACTTCGACCTCGCCATCAGTCCTGCCTCCGGCTTCTTCCGCGACCAAACAGTCGGGCAGGATGTTACTATAACCGCTATCGGTGCCGAAAACGCAATGATTTATTACACTACCGACGGCAACACCCCGACAACGGCATCACCTTCGGCGCAAGGCTCTGTTACGCTTAATGTTAAGCGGACCACAACAGTCAAGGCATACGCTATGAAGGGACAAGAGGCAACAAGAGTATATTCAGAGACCTATCAATATAAGGCCCCGCAACAAGGCGCAATAACCGTTAAGTTCATCAAGCCGGAAGAGTGGACTGATCTCTACCTCTACGCTTTCACACGAGTAAAGGTAGGCAATAAGTATAAAGATACGCCTTATGCCCTCAACGGCGGTTCAGCCAAGTGGCCGGGCATGAAGTGGACACAGAAAGACGGCAATTGGTACACCTATACCATGCCGGATAATATCTCTGAAATTTATGTTATCTTCACTGAGGGCAACAACAAACCGCAGACGCAGGATATCTACCTTACAGAGAACACCTGCTATGTGTGGAACCCGAACTGCGGCAAGGCAGTAGTCAGTCCTAATTGCGACGGCAAGTACGACGATGCTATTGACGATATCGAAGTTGACATGCCCGTACTTGACCTTGGTAAACCCATGTATAATATTCTCGGTCAGCCCGTTACACCCGAATACAACGGCATCATCATTCAAGAGAACAATAAGTTCTTGCTCAGATAAGCAATAATAGTGGAGAACGTCTCCGAACGTTCAGACCTTAGTCGGCATTAAATGCCGACTTTATAAAAACGAGAAATATAAGTGCAGTGGAGAACGTCTCCGAACGTTCAAATGATAAGCAATAAAAATGAGAAAGAGATTCTTACTTTTGATATTATCGGCGGTTTGCTGTTTCTCGCTCAATGCGAGGACTCTCTATCTTGACACGGGTGGATCTTCGCTGTGGGAGACGGGAGGCGCACAGTTCGCAGTATGGCATTGGCAAGGCAGCAATAGCGGCAGTTGGTCGGCATTGATGACCAATGTGTCGGGGTCTGTCTGGCAAACGACGATTAACGATGCGAGCGACCATGTTATCTTCGTTCGCCTGAACAACACTGCCACCGCTCCTGATTGGACTGCCAAATGGAATCAGACGGAGGATCTCACCGTTTCTGATGACTACGACCTATACATCATTACAGGTTGGGGTGAAGAGGACGGCAATTGGTCGCAGTATGGTGCTCAGCCTACCACTCCGCCCGTTACGCCCTCCGACTACTCCACCGCCGCACCGATGCAGTGCGAAGATGTGATGCTGCAGGCCTTCTATTGGGGCAGTAACCTCGACGGTGGTTACGGTGACACCAAATGGACAACGCTGTCCGGACAGGCAAGCGAGATAGGCCAATCGTTCGACCTCGTATGGTTACCGCCCTCAGCCGCAGCGAATAACGGCGGCATGGGGTATATACCTAACTGCTATAGTAATCAAGGCTCTACCCTATTCGGCAAGAGGGCTTACCTCGAATCACTCATATCAGCGATGCACAGCGCGGGTGTCAAAGTGATAGCGGATATCGTCATCAACCATTGTGGCAACCGCAGCAATGCCTGCGACTACTCTCCTCTCGACTTTGGCACCTACGGCTCGTTCAGTCCGCAGTCAAGTTGGATGACGAGCAATGACGAGGGCGTGAGCAGCTACGGCTGCTCAGGCGGCAGTAATGCTGACGACGGGCAACACGATGCCAACTACGGTCCGGCACGCGACTGGGACCACAAGAACACCCAAGTGCAGGCGATGTGCAAGGCTTATCTGCAATGGATGAAAAATGTGATGCTGTACGACGGCTTCCGCTACGACTACTGCGGAGGATATCATGTGAGCCATGTGGGCGACTACAACACTGCCGCCAAACCCTATTTCTCCGTTATGGAATACTGGGTGGGAGATGCTAACGAACTGAAGACGCGCATCGATGAAGCGGGCAAGAACACCCTCACCTTCGACTTCGCGAATATGTACACCGCCTTGCGCGACGGCATTGCTTCAAGTAACTACAGCAATTGTCTTAACGCCGGTCTGCGGGGGAAAGGCTACAGCCGTTACGCCGTCACCTTTATAGATAACCACGACACCTTCAATCGCGGTTCGGATAACTCCGATGTATGCGGCAATCGCGACGGCTCGTCAATCAACAACTCTTCTGTTATGTTGCAGTGCAACGCCTATATCCTCTCTCTGCCCGGAGTCCCCTGCGTCTTCTACCCCCATTGGGTACGATATAAGAGCGAGATACAGAGTATGATATATGCCCGCAAGGCGGCAGGTATCCACTCGGAGAGCACAATGCAGGAAGAGGCAGGCAACGGCTACTATCGCGCTACCATTCAAGGTAAGCACGGCAGTCTCAAACTGATGCTCGGCTCCGCCGCCAACGATGCTACACCGTCAGGATACACCCTCGCCACAAAGGGTAGCACCTATGCTGTCTATTACATCTCCACAAATGATGCAGTGCCATCCACCGATAGCACTCACCCAGCACTTGACACTGATAAACCTATGTTCAACCTGCTCGGACAACCCGTGACCGCCGACTATCACGGCATAGTGATACAAAACGGACACAAACATCTGAGATAATGTAGGAAAGACCTATACAATATTATTGTGGCAACTAACCTCTAAACTTCAAGTCAAATATATTATCAACCTTTAAAATTTATGTATTATGAAAAAGATTTTTCTATTTTTTGCAGCGGTTATAGCTGCTGTTACAGTATCGGCAGAGCAGAGTCTCTACTTGAAGCTGAGTGCAGACTGGGCAGGATATACTGACAAGTTTGCAGCTTATTACTTCAACAGCGATACAGACTATGGTTGGTCAGACTTTATGACCGCCGTTGCCGGTAAAGAGAACACCTATACCACAACCATCCCTGATGGTTATGCCAATGTCATTTTCGTTCGTCTTAAGGATGTTGCAACGGAAACGCGCTGGGATAATTATGACGGTGAATACAATGTATGGAGTCAGACCGTTGATCTTGTCATTCCAACCGACGGTAAAAACCTCTTCACCATAACAAGCACCGGCACCGGTAAAACGTGTACAGGTGAGTGGAGTGTATTCAGTAGCGAGCCGGACGCACCTGTTGACAGTGCAACGGTCTATTTTGTAAATATTCAAGATTGGACTACCGTGAATGTCTATGTGTTTGAGAGTACAAGCGGCAACTATGCTAATTATAAGGCGTGGCCGGGCGAGATGATGCATCTGACAGCTGAGCAAGTTTCGGATCATGACGTATATACCTACACTTTCCCCGCATCATTTGATGTGATAATCTTCAACAACGGAACGGATCAAACACCTAACCTTACATATTCATCCGATGCGCCATACTACGCCGATCCTTCTTGGTACGCAAGTCTTGACGCTATTAACCTCTCTCCTGCCAAGTTCTATATCACCGGTGACAGTGCTTTTATGGTTGCAGCAGGCATTGATGGAGACCACGCTTGGTGGGCTAACGCCATCAGAGTGGACGAAGACTCATACACCTTCGCTAATATGCCGGCTGGGTTCTACAAGATGAAAGTGGTGCCGACAGGCTCTTGGGAAGGTACAGTCATGGGCTTCGATGATCTGAGTGAGGTGGCAGACGGCCTCTTCGCTGACGACGACCGCAACGTATGCTTCACCCTTGAAGAAGCAGGTGATGTTGTTGTAACTTACAAAGTAACAGACGAAGGTACAATATTTACCTTAACGGGTAACTTCGCTGTTCCTTGCGCCGACACTTACGGAATACTCATCGGCGACCGCTTTGTTGAGGCCTATATCAATCCCGCTAACGAAAACGAATATATGCTCACCGACATCTACCTCGTAGAAGGCGATATCGTTCAGGTTTATAATGCGTGCACACAAGACAGCTGGATCATTACTAACTATAAAGAGAACAGTTATCAGTTCGAGATTGAAGATGCCAAGTACAAGGTGACGGAGAGCGCTAACTACGACTTCTATTTCACTATCTCCTACGGCAACGATGCTATCTATATCGAGAAGAAACTGTCAGATAGCCTCAATGACATCAATGCCGAAACAAATGCAACGATGTACAATATCCTCGGTCAGAAAGTAACAGACGACTACAAGGGCATCGTCATCATCGGCGGCAAGAAAATGCTGAAAAGATAAGATTTAGAAGTTAAATTTATCTTCATTAATATAGAACAGATATTCCGTAAATTTCGTCAGTCCGGTACTCGCCAAAAATTATAGACTAAAAGCGAGTACTGAATTGACGGATGGCGGGAACTCTTCTAAACACTTAACTATGAAAAAAATCTTAACACTGCTTATTGCCGTTTTATGCGTGGCAGGTATTAATGCAAAAACCATCTACCTCAACACCGGAGGGTCGGAACTATGGAATAAGGATGGTGCCGTATTCTTCGTTCACTCTTGGACGGGTACTGATGGTAATATTACGGATATCAAGATGACGGCAGCGTCAGGCGATGTCTATCGAGCAGATAATGTACCTGACGGCAACGAGAAGATTATCTTCGTTCGCATGCCCGAGGGCAGCGAATCGCTCAACTGGGACAGCAAATGGAATCAGACCGCCGACCTCGAGATACCGTCAGGCATGGACTGCTACACCATAACAGGTTGGGATGCCGATGCAGGTACATGGTCTGCCTATGGCGACGGCAACGGCAATCAAGGCGATAACCAAGGCGGCAATCAAGGAGGAAGCCAAGGCGGGCTGTCGGCAGGCGACAAGGATTATTTCCTCAAAGGATTCTGCAACAGCAAGGATATTGAGACCCCGACGGCGGACGAGTTATTCGAGAACGGCACTCTCACCTACACCTTTACGGGTGATAACAATTACCATCTCGGTTACTTCTTTATCCTCGTTTGCGAGCCCGGGCAAGTCATTGGCGAGCAGTATATGACGACGGAATATGTTAGCGGTGTCACTCACGCCAAGATGGTGCAGAACGGCTCGCAGAAATTCGGTGTACCGGAAGGCACCGTCACTTTCTACCTCTATGACAACGGTGACGGTAGTCTCGAACTGTCCACCGAGCCCCTCGCAGGCAAGACCCTTGTCGGCAGCGGTAGCAACGCTCTTGAGAATACTGCCGTACAGCATAAGGCTGTGAAGTTCGTTCGCAACGGCCAGATTTTCATCCGAAAGGGCAACACCATATATAATGCCCTCGGAGTGATTGTAAATGAGTAAAGAGATGTATTTGTTAAGTGTAAGAGACGGAATCCATTAGAGAGACGGTGAAAAACACCGTCTCTACCGGAGGCAGACAACGTTTTCAACACGGTAGAGACACTCTTCTCGAGCGTCTTTCAAACACCAAAATTTTCTCAAGCACCAAACATATATCAAAAGAAATAAAGTATAACAAACAATACTTTTTATTCAAACAATATTATTAACAAACAAAATCAAAGTATCATGAAGAAATTCCTTTCTTTCTTTGCTGCGATCTTTTTTGCAGCAAGCATGATGGCAACTTTACCAGAGTCCCCCACATGGGAGGCAAAGGAGTTGGCGGACATTGCTGATGGATCTACAGTGATTATTATCAGCAATTCGACTCAGGCTTCAAACGTAGCATTGCCATCAACCACCACCACTTCCAATCCGGCAAAGGTAATTTGTGAGATTTCAACGACGGATGAACTTACAACCATTACGGCTCCAACAGGTCATACCTTGCAAGATTTAGCATGGACGGTAAAAAAGCAAACATCTACATGGAAATTCTATCAAGAAGGTAGTGATGATGTTCGCATGTATTTGACCGGACTAAGTACTAACACCGGTTTACGTATCGGTAATGCCGATTCCTCTAATGACGAATTTGTCATGGGTGATTTAGGCTATTTACTTAAAGTTTCAACCGGTACACGTTATGTAGGACCATACGACAATAATGGTTCTGACTGGAGAACTTACAACACCGAAAATGCCACTAATTACAAAGGGGCTGCCCTAACGTTCTATGTACTAAAAACTTCCGAACAAGGCGGCGAGACCCCTTCTACCGTTAAGACCGTTTACTGCAAGGTGGCTCAGGACTGGTGGAAAACTGACGGCGCGGCTGTAGGTATCTATGCTTATGCTGACGGAGGCGTTCAGAACGCTGCTTGGCCCGGTGTTCGCATGACCGCTGTGGAAGACGAGACCGACCTCTGGAAAGCAGACATCGACACAGCTCTCTATGAGCACATCATCTTCACCCGCGTAAATGCTTCCGGTGACATTGCAGACTGGGGTGCCAAAACCGCAGATCTCACTATACCTGCCGACAAAGACCTTTACACCATCACTTCCACTACTGCCGTTTGGGGTAACCCCGGCGTAGAAGGCGAATGGTCTGTGTATGGCGAGGAGCCCGTTGAGACTCTCCCTGTAATGCAGATTGCCGGTGCATGGGACGTAGAGAACGATGCATGGGTACTTAACGCCATGACCGCCTCTGACGATGAACTTACCGCATCTTATGAGGTTGAGTTAGAAGCAGGCGACTATGAGTTCAAGATTATTAAAAACGGCTCATGGAAGACCAAAGCCAACAACGGCACGGCATATGGTCTGCACCGCGAATGGACCGGTGTGGCAGGTGTTACCGACGATGCTTCAGAAAACCTCAAGCTAACGGCTGATGTGGACGGTACATATACCTTCGTTTGGACATTCGCCAACGACTCTTTAGGTATTGACTTCCCTGACGCTCCTTTAGAAGAAGTAACCTATGGTATTTGGAAGGTTGTCGCCGAGACACCAAATACAGCAGGCTCTGTTTATGTAAACAACAGTCTCATAAAAGTTGCCGGTGTGTACGGCACCACAGTGGGTGGAGCTACATACACCTACGGCTCAGAAGCTTTCACACACACTATACAAGTCCGCAACGCTGCTTATCCGTCCAACAACAACCTCAATGGTACGGAGCAAAGCGGAAGCACCTCTCTTGTACTGACAGCTAACGACGATGTGGACGTAACGCTCTACTATTGCCGTCAGGAAGGTAACAAAGTACAAAACGATAGCAAAGATCTTATCGTATTTGACCAAGCATCTGTTTCCCAACAGATGAGCGGAACATTCACCGTAGTTGATTCTACCACGACAAACGGCTATCTCCTTGTTACCAAGAAACTCTCGCTCACCAAAGACCACGTCTATACCGTATCCGCCAAGGGTACCACAATCAAACTCTCCGGTATCAAATATACAGAAGCCGGTTACGTAGAGTGCGAGGACGGTCCTTACGCTATCCGCATCAACGGCACCGAGCTTGTAGAGACCATAGCAGGCGAGGAGTTCGACGGTTACACACAGTATGTTGCCTACCTGAGTCTCACCAAGAATGACAGCATTGAGGTTGTCAACACCAGCTGCGGCGCAGCATGGATGCCGACTATCGAAGACGGCGGTATGTCAGAGCACTTCACGATGGGTGTCAACGCCGCTACTATTGACACCACCGGCTGCTTCGACCTTTACATAAAGATGAAGTCAGGCGACGACAAGTTGTATATCGGCGCAGGTGTTTGCGCAGACGACACCATTAGATACTACATCGTCGGCGATTCCGCGGTAATGGGTAGTTGGGACCCTGCAACAGTAGGCGCTAAGAGCGACACTTATGTATTCGAAGATCTTGCAGCAGGCGAATATAAATTCCGCCTTTCACTTGACGGCACTTGGGATAACACCATCGGCTTCTCCGATCTTACCGAAGTGGCAGACGGTCTCAGTGAGGGCGATGACAACAACATCATCTTCACCCTCAAAGAGGCAGGCGATGTAACAGTCGTTTACAACGACTCCGTCTTCACCGTCAGCGGTAACTTCTTCTACGAAGTTCCCGTATATGCTGACTTTAACCTCGTTCCGGGCGTATGGGCTGAGGCTGATGCCAAGATGGCAGCATGGATATGGGGCGAAAATCTTAGCGGCGAATGGACCAATTTCTTCGCAGGCGAAGGCGACACGCTTACCGCACAAGTGAACGAGAAAGCAGATCATATCATCTTCGTACGCTTCAACGGCGAGACACAAGTGCCGCGTTGGCCGGGAGACAACGAAACGAATGTTATCTGGAACCGCATCGATACTGATTCTATCGACTTCGTAGGCCGCACCTTCACCGTAACAGATTGGGGAGAAGATATCTATTCAGTAGGTACTTGGGATGTATATGTTCCTGAGGTTCCCGCTAAGTATTATATCACCGGTGACTCTGCTCTCGTTGTAGCAGCAGGCGTTGATAAAGACCACGAATGGTGGGCTAACGCCATCAAGGTTGAGCAAGACACCTTCGTCTTCGTTGACATGCCTGCCGGCACCTACGCAATGAAGGTTGTGCCCGAAGGCACTTGGGAGGGTTCTGTCGCAGGCTTCGATCAGCTGACCGAAGCAGCAGACGGACTCAGTACCGACAACGACCGCAACATCATCTTCACCCTCGCAGAGGCAGGCGATGTAACAGTCGTTTACAACGACTCCGTCTTCACCGTCAGCGGTAACTTCTTCTATGAGGTTCCCGAACCGGAAGACTCAGTAACCATTTACTTCGTCAACACTGTTGAGTGGGAAGCAGTATATGCATACGCCTACACCGAGGATGATGAGGGAGTGATACAAAACGCCCAATGGCCGGGTGAAGCAATGCTTTCTACTGATGAACAGGCTAACGGATTTGATGTATATGCTTACAAGTTCCCCGCTAAGTATGTGACTATTATCTTCAACAATAACGACGGCGAACAGACTGCTAACCTCATTTGGGACGAAGATACACCGTTCTTCTATAACAACTCATGGTACGCTTCCTTAGATGCCATACCTGCTCTTGAAGCAGATATTACCATATCGTTCGTCGATACGAAGAACTGGGGCAGCGTTAATGTTCACCTGTGGAACGGTATAACTCTGGAAGGTACCTCATGGCCGGGTGTTGAGATGACTAAGTCTGACGAGCAAGTACAGGGTTACGATATCTACACCTACACCTTCAGTGCTGCTATCGGCTACAATATGTGTATCTTCAACCGTGTTCCTGACCAGACTGACGATCTCGAAATTCACGATGGTATGATCTACTGCGACAGCCTGTGGTACAGCAGTCTTGACGAGATACCTGAGATCGTTAACGACGAGCCTATAATCGACCCGACGACTACCGACTTCTTCATCAAGCATGCCGGCAACGGTTGGACTTGGGCACAGATGACCTACAACGAGGATGAAGACAAATACACCTACGTTGATATATGGGGCGAAAGCGGTGCTAATTTGAATACCATGTCATCTGACGAAGGTAGCGTATGGTATCCGATGGACTATGTTGCAGGTGCTGACGAAGTATCATTGGGCGACACCGTTCGCTTCGAGTATAACTACATAACCAAAGCCCTTAATGTTGTTCTTGTAGCAGAATATGTTGCTCCTGAATTACCGGATGACGGCTACTATATCGCAGGTTCGATGACCGATTGGGCAGACGGCATGGTAGCTCTCACGGGCGATGACCTCACCGCCACTATCGCTTTGGCAGAAAACGAGTACAACTACTATGAATTCAAGGTCGTTCGCGTTGTAGAAGGCGAGCAGATATGGTACGGCGTCAGAAATTGGGCTGAGATGACCTACGGCTCCAGCACCGACTGGAACATCTATACCGGCAACGACGAATACAATATCGGCCTTCAGATGACAAAGGCAGGCGACTATGTATTTACAGTAGTGGTAGAAGAGGATCATCTTTCGGTTAGTGTTGTAATGCCTGAGCCGGATCCGATACAGCAATCGCAATACGGCTTGATGATCGATGAGCAGTTCGTGGCAGCCAACATCAATCCTGCTAACGAGTCAGAACTGATGGTTGTCGGTCAGGTACTCGAGATCGGTCAGACCATCCAACTGTATGATGCAACCTACGAGGCCGGTTGGGTAATAGAGAACTACAACAGCAACGATAGTTATCGCTTTGTTGTAGAGGATGGCAAGTATGTAGTTACCGAAGCAGGCACTTACGACTTCTACTTCCACCTTGAGCAGGATGCCGACTACATCTTTGTTGCAAAGCAGACCGCTATCAATCTGGAGGATGTGAAGGCAGCCGAAGGCAAGATGATGTTCAATGTTCTCGGTCAACCGGTTGACGAGACCTACCGCGGCATCATCATCATGAAAGGTAAGAAGAGTCTGAAGTTATAGAAAATTCTGAAAGTTTAGATCTATAAAATTTAGAAAATCTTACGAAAAAAGATATGGCAGCGTCGCTGCCATATCTTTTTTTTATAATTCCTTGCATATATACTCAAAAAATTGTAACTTTGTGCAATTACAAAATTCAATAACTATGAAACGCACATTATTTTTTGTAATTAGCGCCCTGTCAGCGTTATTTGCATTTTCTCAGGTAACGACTACTCCTTCCGTTATCGAAAAGGGTTACACCGGTCAAGTTATCATCAGTTATGATCCCTCGTTGGGCAACGGTGCCATGTCCACTGCCACCGTCTGCTATGCTCACACGGGTATCATCACCTCCGACTCAAAGAGCAATAGCGATTGGAAGAATGTGGTAGGCGAGTGGCGCAAAGCCAATCAGCCGCAGCTTACCAAAAATGGGGGGAAGTGGGAATTGACCATTCCCAACATCTATACCTTTTATAATGTACCGACAACGACTGATATTGAGGCACTTGCCTTCGTTTTCCACGATGGTCCTAACGGAACGAAAGAAGGCAAAACGGCACAAGGCGGCGATATCCTTATCTTCCTCGGCGAAGAGAATGTATCGGATGATATATGGGATGGTTTCACCCCTGCTGCCGTTACCACAGAGGCTCGTCCCACCGGCATAGACATGGGTATCTACTACGACAGCAACGACCCTACCGCCGTTACTCTCTGCACCTATGCTGCCTCTAAGACAGAGCCCGCGCAGCACGTCTTCCTCATCGGCGACATGACCAACTGGAAATTATCTAACGACTACCAACTCAAGCGCGACGGCAACTACTTCTGGATTCGCCTGACAGGACTCACTCCGCAGCAGGAATATCGTTTCCAATATGCAGTGGTCCGCGCTGACGGCGTGAAGAAGCAGATAAGCGACCTCTATTCAGAGAAGGTTATCCACCCCGATGACTCATGGGAACCCCGCACCGTTAACCCGTCGCTGATAGGCTACCCCCTGCGCGGTGCCGACGGCGGTTATGTAACAGTTATTCAGACGGGCAAACCCGCCTTCCAATGGAGTCAGGAGACTCTCAACTTCCAACGCCCCGATAAGAATAACCTCGTTATTTATGAGTTATGGATATACGACCACACGGCAGAGCGTTCCATCGCCGGTCTGCTTGACAGATTAGATTATATTCAAAACCTCGGAGTGAACGCCGTAGAACTGATGCCGGTGACCGAGTTCGACGGCAACGTCAACTGGGGCTACTCGCCTAACCACTACTTCGCTCTTGACCGCGCCTACGGCTCACCGGAACAACTTAAGACCTTCATCGACGAATGTCACAAACGCGGCATCGCCGTTATTCTTGATATGGTGTTCAACCATGCTACGGGTCTTAACCCGATGAATAAATTGTACCCATACACCTCATCGAACGCCTCTACGACCGAACTGCGCTTCAACCCGTGGTTCAACGTCAGTGCACCCCACCCCGACAATGTATATGAGGACTGGAACCACGACTTTGCTCCGGCGCATAATATGTTCATCCGTGCGTTGAAATATTGGATTGAGGAGTATAAGGTTGACGGTTATCGTATGGACCTCAGCCACGGTCTCTGCGGACCGAGTTACAACGCCGTTACTAACCTCAAAGACTACTATACCAATGGTGTCAAGGCAGCCGCAAGCGATGCATACTTCATCCTCGAACATTGGGGCACTAATATGAGTAGCGACCGTCCCCAGCTCGTCAGCGAAGGTATGATGTGCTGGGAGAACACCAACACTGCCTATATGCAGACCGCCATGGGCTGGCTCAAAGACGGCGACGACTTCTCAAAGGCTAACCAAGATAACTATGTGTCGTACTGCACCAACCACGATGAGGAACGCCCCTTCTACAAAGCTAAACAATGGGGTGCCGGCACTCTTCAGAATAGCGAGGCAGACCGCTGTGCAAGAGTGCCTCTGAATATGGCCTTCCTCACCCTTCTCAACGGTCCGCAACTGTTCTACCACTTCGAGGAACTCGGCTTCGACTATTCAAAGTTCCAAAAGGCAGACGGCACATGGGGTAAGGACGGACTTGAAGAATACGGGAACGAGACCGTAACTAAATATGCCAATGAGGAAGCCAAGATGCAACCGAAGCACCGCCCCGAGCAGTGGATCATCGACGGCGGTGTGAGAATGGCGGCATACCAAAAGACGGGGCAAATCATACAACTGCGCACACGCCTGCTTCCGCAAGTGTTCGCGGGCAACCCCACATCCACAAGTATCAGCAGCGGCAAAGTCCTGAGAACGATACAATGGGGCAGCAATGTGTTCGTAGCCGGTAACTTCTCCGCTACCACCACGCAAAGCGTTACTCTGCCCTCCGGCACCTGGTACGACTACCTGGCAGGCGGCACACGCGCCTCCTCAACCTACACGCTCGCCGCAGGCGAAGTGAAGGTCTTCACGGGCACACAACTCACGCCTCCCGCCGTACCCGACCACTACGATGTATCAATAGATGTGGATGATATACCCGCCTTCAACAACAAAAGCAGCGAGGCAGAGAAACGCCTTATCGACGGCAGACTGCTTATCATCCGCGACGGCAGAGTATATGACGCCATGGGAAGAAGATTATAAAAATAGTGGAGAACGTCTCCGAACGTACATCTCCTTTGTACATCGTACATCGTACTTCGTACTTTGTTACGGCGTCTCCGAACGTTCAATGGTAGATTAATGAAGAAAACAACAATCCAAGAGATGCATCGGCTGAGTGCCGAGCAGTACCACAAAGCGGCTAAATTGCCGCTTGTGGTTGTTTTAGACAATGTGCGTTCGATGCATAATGTAGGCTCCGTCTTCCGCACCGCCGATGCCTTCCGCTTAGAGAAGGTGTATCTATGCGGTATCACCGCTCATCCTATGCCCGCCGCGGCATCCTCTCTCTCTGCTTCACAGGCATGCCGCTCGGCGAACCTGCCGATGTCAGAGCAGCCTGCCCTACGCTGGGCAGACGAGGTGCACAAGACCGCCCTCGGGGCGGAAAAGACCGTTGACTACGCCTACTATGCCGACACGAGAGATGCCGTCCGAGACTTGAAAAAAGCAGGATACAAGATTTTTGCCGTAGAACAAGTGCACGGCAGCATAATGATGAGCGATATCCGCCTCTGCCCCGACGAGAGATATGCCATAATACTCGGACACGAGGTGTTCGGCGTGCAGCAGGAAGTGGTGGACATGGCGGATGCCTGCCTCGAGATTCCGCAGTACGGAACAAAACACTCGCTCAATGTCAGCGTCGCCGCCGGAATAACAATTTACACCCTCGCTACACAACTGAGAAAGAGTTAATAACGAGTGCGGAAACACAGGTGACGAGTATAGCCCTTATTATCCGTGAGAGATAACCCTAAAATATTTGAGATTTTAATTTTAAATTCATAATTTTTAATTTTTCATTGTGGATTTCAAAAAAAGATATTAACTTTGCAAATCTTATGCATATAGGCTAAGCAGCTAAATTATGAAGATAATAGGGTTAGCATACAGGGAAGGCATAGAAAAGATTATTCTGAAGAGTGATTCGTCGCTCCGCAATGGTCGTAAGCCTTTCTATTCGCCCGAGAATATGCTACGAGCAGCGGTGCACCCCTGCATAGCCTTTCGCATAGGTCGCATGGGAAAGCACATTCTCCCGCAGTACGCATGGCGATATATTGATAGTTATGCACCTTCGCTGCATATCGAAGATTGGGATACGGTTCAGAATGCGCATCGAGAGCAGACTGACCTAACCCTCGCCACGGCGATGGACTACTCTCAGCCCGTAGGGGAATGGATCCTCGTGAAAGATATTGATTTAGAGAGTAAAAACCCGCACAGCGAGGCATATAACAAGAGTCGCTTCACCTTCTATAAACATAATAAGGTGTCAGATATTGCCAATGATGAGGTAATAGCGGATAAGATCATTCTTCACCTGACTGACAGAATTGAAGATGTCATTGCCAAGATAAGCGATGTTTTAACCTTGCGGCAGGGAGATATTGTCTTCCTCGCCTCGAAAGCAGCCCCTTTTATTGTAAGAGAGAACAACTGCATCACCGCCTCTATGGGGGACAAAGAAAATCTGCTTTTCTGCAAGATCAAGTAAGGAGCAAAGCGCAAAGAAAAGGACATGTCGAAAAGGCTTAACATAATTGTATTGTTGATAGCAATCATAGGCACTGCGTCGGCACATACCTATACCACACAATCGGTGTTGTCGTCAGGCTCGTTCGTCAAGATACGGGTGGATAAGGCAGGGCTCTATTCTATCAGCTATTCCGACCTCGCCTCAATGGGACTTGACGCTAATAATATCCGCGTCTATGGCTTCGGCGGTGCTATGCTCAGCCAGAATTTCACGCAGTCGCGGACAGACGATCTTCCTACGGTGCCCGTCTTCTTCGATGATATTAACCAACGCATAATATTCTACGCCCAAGCCAATATATCATGGCGTTATACCGGCAGCCGCTTTGCGCACACTCGCAACCCTTATTCTGACTACGGCTACTATTTCTTAACCTCTGACCACGGCTCGCCCGTCAGTTTCCCCAATGCCACCATATCAAACGGCTCATCCTCTCAGATTATCACCACCTACTCTGCTATTGCTCTGCATGAGTTAGACTCGCTCAATCTCGTTGACCGCAACGGCGTTGATGGCGGTGGTAGAGAGTTCTACGGCGAGATATTCACCGTCGGAGCAAAGAGACTATTTACTTTCCCCGAACTGAATAATTCGGTAGGTGACGTTTATATATATGCCGATGTAGCGGCAGCCTCCGCCGTTGTTTCCACTTTTAAGTTGGAGTATAACGGCAGTAGCACAGAGAAGATGCTTGCCGCCATTCCCGTTTCCGATTACTACACTATGGCGACTTCCACCACTATCAACAATACTACCGAGCATGGCGGAGATGAGGTTGCACTCTCATTCAGCAGCAGTAAGTCGTCCGCACTCGGCTTCCTCAACTATATAGAGGTTACCACTGAATGTCCGCTCACGCTCTCAGCCTCTACCCCGCTCTTTTTCCGCACTAAACAAGGCTTCGGCACCAATAATATCCTCTCCTTCCGAATAGCAGGGGCAAGTGCCTCTACTGAGGTTTGGGACATAACCGACCCTGCCAAGGTGCAGAAAGTGCCAACGCAGTTTGAGAACGACACCCTCTCCTTTATGGCGACAAACAGGACTATTCGCCAATATGTAGCCTTTAATCCGGCGACAGTCACAACGGGCAGTCCCGTTACCATAGGTCAGGTTAAGCAGCAGAACCTGCACGCGCTCAGCAATATAGACTATGTTGTCATCACGCCTGAGACATTACGCTACGAGGCACAGCGTTTGGCTGATGCCCATGCAGAGATCGACGGCTTCACGACCGCCGTCGTTACCGATGAAGAGGTGTATAACGAATTTTCGTCGGGTACGCCGGACGCTACCGCCTACCGTTGGCTGATGAAGATGCTCTATGACCGCGCCATTCAGTCCGGCGGCTCTGTGCAGAAGCCGCAATATCTGCTTCTCTTTGGCGACGGCACCTTCGATAATAGAAAACTGCTTAAGACTTCGGGAAATAACACCCTCCTGACCTATCAAGCCCGCAACTCGCTCAACGAGGTTAAGGCATACGCCACTGACGACTATTTCGGCTTCCTTGACGACACCGAAGGTGAGGTGGATATATACGGACGTATGGATATAGGTATCGGCAGGTTACCCGTGAACACCGTAGCACAAGCGACAGGCGTAGTGGACAAACTACTGCGACACATGCAGAACAGCAGCAAAGGTATATGGAAAAACCGTATGGTCTTCGTCGCAGATGACGGCGACCATAACCTGCATACCAAAGGTTCTGACTACGCAGGCGAGGCACTCCGCCTGCTCACGCCCGACTTCATCACTCATAAGATTTATCTCGATGCCTACACGCAGGAAGTTACCGCCTCAGGCGAGCAGTACCCGTTAGCGCAGCAGAAGATGGATAACCTCTTGAAAGATGGTGTCCTTCTCTTCGACTACTGCGGACACTCAGGTTATAACAACGCCAGTTCGGAAGGTCTGATATCTACCGCCACCATCAAGCAGATGCAGAACGATAATCTCGGTTTTTGGCTCTTTGTCTCCTGCAGCTTCTCACTCTTCGATGCCGGAAAGGTCAGCGCAGGCGAGGAAGCCGTGCTTAACACACAAGGCGGAGCACTCGCTATATGCGCTGCATCACGCACCGTCTATGCCAACCAAAATGAGATACTGAATCGCCATATCTGCGACTCACTTTTCTACCACTCTTCGGCATATAACTACTCCCGCCGCTTGGGCGACGCCGTGCGCTTAGGCAAGAACGCTTGCGGATCGGACGAGAATAAGATGTCGTATCTGCTACTCGGCGACCCCGCTTCCTCACTGCATTTCCCGACGCAATATCAGGTTGTTACCACGCAGTTGTCAGATACTATCAACGCTCTCTCCGTCAATGAGATAAAAGGCTATATATCTGACGAGAACGGCGATACGGCTAAGTGGTTCAACGGCAAACTGCATATCACCGTGTTCGACAAGATGCAACAAGTAACGACACTTGACAATGACGAGACGGATGAAAGCAAAAAGCAGAAATACACCTATAACGACTACCCGAATATTCTCTTCCAAGGCGTGGCAGACATAGAGAACGGCTTGTTCTCCAACACATTTATGACCCCGAAGGATATACGCTATAACTACGGCAACGGAAGAATAGTATATTACGCCTACGACACCACTACCGGCGAAGAAGGCGTAGGCCACTACGAAGACTTCATCATCGGCGGCAGCTCCACCGTGCAGATTATCGACACTCTCGGTCCTGAGATGCAGGTTTATCTCAACACCCCATCGTTCAATAGCGGGGATGACACCAACGAGGCCCCGCATTTCTTTGCCAAAATAGCCGATGAGAACGGTATTAATACCGTCGGTTCGGGTATAGGGCACGACCTGCTGCTCGTTATCGATGGCAAGCCGTCAGAGACATATATCCTCAACGACTACTTCACAGCAGCCAATAACAGTTATCAGGCAGGTACAATATCATACCGCATGGCAGAACTGTCGGAAGGTCAGCACTCGCTCTTCTTCCGCGCTTGGGACCTCGTCAATAACTCTGCCTCACGAACCATAACCTTCAATGTCGTCAAAGGACTCAACCCATCGATAATGTCCGTCATCGCCTTCCCTAACCCTATTCCGGAGGGTGGCACGGTGAATATCGTTGTGGACTACGACAGACCTGACGAGATAATGCAGACCGACCTCTTCATCTATGACCTCTCCGGCAGGCAGGTAGAACACCTCAGTCAGCGAGGTACAGAAGCCCTAACGTGGGATATGAGCGCAACAGGAGGAGTGGCGGCAGGCATATACCTTTACCAAGTGCAACTATCATCAGAAAACATAAAAACCGTATCTAAAACAGGAAAAATAATAATTACCAAATAACATAAACGATTTGCCTATGGTGAAACTTTACTTTATGTTAAACTTAAATTATTAATCATACAAATGAGAAAAGTCTTTTTGGGCGTACTCGCCCTCGCTTTGTTCACCTTGCCCTTGCAGGCAGAAGAATCAATGAATCCTATCATAACCGCAATGCCTTCTCTCAGCATTGCCCCTGATGCTCATGCCGGCGGCCTTGGGGATGTAGGAGCAGCCACCACACCCGACCTTAATTCACAACATTGGAACCCCGCTAAATATGCGTTTATGGAGTCACACGGCGGTCTCACGGCTTCCTATACACCATGGCTTCGCAAACTCGTCAGCGACATCGACCTCGCTTACCTCGCCGGTTACTACAAATGGAGCGAATACGATGCTATCGGTGCCTCGTTCACCTATTTCTCGCTTGGCGCCGTGCAACTGACAACGGAAAGTGCCGACTTCCTTGCCGAAGCAAGACCTAACGAGTGGGCATTAGACGTCAGTTACTCGCGCAAACTGCATGAGTATGTATCAATGGCAGTAGCACTGCGTTTTATGTACTCCGACCTTAACAACGGTGTTAACCAAGCCGCAACCTCAAGTGCTACCGAGTTATACCCGGGTTGGACAATGGCAGCCGATGTAGCCCTCTACTACAAACAGCCTATCGAACTGCCGATGGGTACCTCTTATATCGCTGCCGGTATGAATATCTCTAACCTCGGCGGTAAGATATCCTACGACGAGAATAACCACTCCAACTTCATCCCCGCTAACCTGCGCATCGGCGTAAGTTATGAGTTAGCTTTCGATAGTTACAACCGCTTATCCGTCAATGCTGATATCAATAAATATCTCGTACCGACACGCAAGTCTAAATTTGCTCTTGACGCAGATGGTAACGAACTGACGGGCGATGCTCTCACTAACTGGTACAGCGGTATCAGTTCGCCGAGAGGTTGGGCGATGTCGTTCGCTGATGCTCCGGGCGGGTTCGCTGAGGAGATGCGTGAGATACAGTTCGGACTCGGCCTCGAATATTCTTATAACCGCCAGTTCTTCGGTCGCTTAGGTTACTCGCACGAGAATCGCTGGAAAGGTAACCGCCGCTATGTAACCATAGGTGCCGGCTTCAACCTCTCTATCTTCTCGTTAGATGTTGCATACGTGGTAGCCACCTCTGCAGCCAACCCGCTTGACCAGACGCTGCGCTTCACCGTCGGCTTCGACCTCGCAGGTATAAAAGACCTCGTAAATAACAGACGGTAATCTCCATTAGTAGGTATGTGACGATGCGTATCGGCTTCGGATATGATGTACACAGACTAACGCCGGACCGCCCTCTGTGGTTAGGCGGAGTCTCTATCCCCGCCAGCTTTGGACTGGAAGGACACTCCGATGCCGATGTGCTTATCCACGCACTATGCGATGCACTGCTCGGCGCTGCTAACCTCAGAGATATAGGATACCATTTCCCACCCGTCAAAGGGAACGAATATGAGGGCATCGACTCCAAAATACTGCTGCGACGCGTGATGGCAATGCTGAGAGACAAAGGTTATGAGTTCGGCAACTGCGATTGTACTATCTGCGCCGAAGAACCTAAACTCAACCCGCATATTCCTGCTATGCAGCAATGCCTCGCAGACTGCATCGGAACAGATAGTAACAATATATCTATCAAAGCCACCACCACCGAACAACTCGGCTTCACCGGCAGAAAAGAAGGCATATCCGCCTATGCAGTAGCACTGATTGAAACAAAAAAATAAAATACGGAACGAACAAGAATACGAAGCAACCGCAAAAAGCCGTAAGCAAATTCTGTTAAAACACAGAAAAATGTAGGCAAGACTCGCAAAGCCATAAGAGCGAGAAGATAAATACTATATAACAATGAAAAAATTATTCTTTGCAGTAGCACTCCTATGCTCTGCAACCCTCTTCACCGCTTGCAACGACGGCAAACCACACTGCTGGGAAATAACCTCAACAGTCACCATAAACAGTGCATCAGCAAATAGCACAACAACACACTACTGGGGCACAGAAGATGAGGTAAACTCCTACATCGAAAATGCCAAAAAGGCAAATGAAGCACAGAATATAGCAAACTTTACCATCTCTAAGAAGAGAACATCTGCGTCAGAATCAGACTGCAAAGATAGTTTATTTTAATCGGTTAGCTAATATCACCAAACTTTCGGCGGCAGGGGTTGATTACCGCTGCCGCTGACAATATATAAACCGTGATAAGCGGTTAATGATAAGTGATACAGGAAAGGAAGACTCCCGTCGCTCATAAATCAAGAAACAAGAAGTGAAGAATAAAGCATTGGTAATATTACTATTACTCAGCATCCTGCAAGTGTGGTCAAGCGAGAATAAGGTGCAAGGCGAACAGCCGCAGAGGCACTTATATGAGACTTTTGCTAATATGCCCGATAGTGTTTGCCCTTACTTAGACTTTAATATGCGCAATCATCTTGCACGCTACGCCTTTGCGGGGATTATGGACACTATTGAGAATAACCTCAACGGCAGGACAGTCTGCACGGCATATAACATAGAAGAGAATAGTATGTCAGTGCAAATGACGCCGAACCTCAAATGGGAACTGAAGCTAAGGCACGATACCATCTATCTAACCTCTGAGCTATGCGCCCCGCGTTGCGCCGTAACCGAATATAAGTACGATGCAGATTGGCACCTCATCACTAAACATCACAACCCTTTCACCACAGAAGACGAAAACGAACGAGAGATGATACTGTACAACGGATTGTCAGTCTCCGACAAGTAACTGATTCGTAGATAAAGAAAAAGGATAAGTTGTTGATTCTCTGATATGGGCACTTTGAAAAAGTAATGGAACTTCCCGTCTATCTGATAGGTTATATGGCATCAGGCAAGACCACCGTCGGACGCTTGCTTTCTGAGAAGTTGGGTTGGCACTTCGTTGACCTCGATGATGCTTTCTATGAGATAAACGGCATGAGCACGGGCGATTATATCCGTCAATACGGCATTGAGCAGTTCCGTAAGCAGGAGAAAGACTGCGTCGAACGCCTTGCCGAACTGCCCATACAGAAAGTTATCTACGCCACCGGCGGAGGTTACCCCTGTTGGGAAGATAATATGGACTGCCTTCTCGAACTCGGCACATCATTCTACCTTCGCTGGACACCGGAGCAACTCACTCAACGACTCTTTCTCTCCGGACTTGACAACCGACCCGTTGCCATCGCCGGTATGCAATCAGAGGAGGGCGACAACGAAGAAGAACGTATGCTACGCTTCGTAAGAAAACATATAGCAGAGCGAGCCCCTTTCTACGAGCAAGCACACTATATCATCGATGCTCCTGACCGGCTGCACCCGAGTAACGACGAGCAGATTGCAGAGAAGATATACCAACTCATCACTCATAACTTATAACTCATCACTCATAACTTATAACTCATCACTCATAACTTATAACTCATAAATAAAAAATGTCAATCAACGAAATACAAGACGAGATAATAGAAGAGTTCAGCGCGTTCGACGATTGGATGGACCGCTACTCCCTGCTGATAGACTTGGGCAATGATTTGCCCGCCTTTCCCGACGAATTGCGCACCCCGCAGAATATCATTGATGGCTGCCAATCCACCGTGTGGATTGACGCACAAGTAGAAACGAACGGCAACATCATCACCTTCCGAGGCGATGCCGATGCTATCTTGGTAAAGGGTATGGTAGCACTGCTGATACGGGTATTATCCGGCCATACAGCACAAGAGATAGCCGATGCCGACCTTTACTTCATCGACGCTATCGGTCTGCGCGAACACCTCTCCCCCACCCGCAGCAACGGACTGCTCGCCATGGTAAGGCAGATGCGCCTCTACGCCAAGGCTTGCACCGAGATGGCAAAGGCGATGACCTCCTGAGACGCGGACCGGCTCGTCCGCGATTGATGTTTTCCGCAGACGAGTCGTCTGCGTCCCAGGTTGCTCGGCTGTGGTATTGTCCGCAGATGACGGCAGGAACGGGGCGATATAATTCCTATCACGAATTTGCTGTACAGCAGCTGCCACGCCGCCGTGTCTCTACCGTATTTCAACCCTCTCGTACTCTATCAGTCCTTTGCCTTCATCTTGCACCGCGATGGCGAGGGCAATGACTGCTTGGGGCGCGGACGGCTCGTCCGCGATTGATGTTTCCAGCAGACGAGCCGTCTGCGTCCCGGGTTGCTCGTCCGCGATTGATGTTTCCAGCAGACGAGCCGTCTGCGTCCCTGGTTGCTCGGCTGAGGTAGTGTCCGCCGATGATGGCAAGAATGGGGCTATGTAATCACGGTCGCGAATCTGCTGCGCAGCAGCCGCCACACCGCCATTGCTCTCCGTCTTCAGCTCGAGGATATAGGTGAACTTAGGTGTATAAAGCACGATATCGGGTCTGCCGCCCGCCTGCATACGCTCCACCTCCACACGGAAGCCTAAAGCACGCAAGATAATAGTTATAATCAGCCGATAACGCTCCTCGATATGCATCACACGCTCTGCATATTTGATATTCGAGTACGGCACATCCGCTACTTGCGCCTTGAGCAAAGCAAAAGCCGCCGGCACATCGCCTGTACTTAACGCCATTGCCAAACGCACCTGCGTCGAACGCAACTCACCCGTATCACGAAGCATCACTGACGGAAGAACCATCTTATACAACGCCTGACGCACTTCCTCGTTCGGGAAACAAAGCGTATAGGAAAAGTCATTGAAGTCTTTGATAGTCAGGTAGCCCGACTGATACATAAACAGCCCGTACTCATTGGTCGTTATGTCCGAAGTTTCTAATGTATCTCTGTCAATCAAGTAGTTGTCGGCATACTCATTGATACGCTCCACCAAGTCCGGCACAAACTTGGTGAGTATGGTAGTCGCACCGGACGATGCCCAGTAATTAGATATACGTTCGGAACTAATGGCATTGAGCAGACTGAACGGATTATACAAGTCCACCATATTCT
>CAKZZM010000164.1 GCA_937885465.1 uncultured Bacteroidales bacterium | reverse complement strand
AATGAGGAGTTGGAGTACGAAAAGGCACTCAAACAAGAACAAGTCGTTTTAGAGCAGTATTACAATGAATGTATCGAGCAAGCCGCAGAAGCCGAAAGAAACAGTGCAGAGGGTACAGAGGAACATACCCGTGCTATTGAGGCAAAGATGGCAGCAGAGCAGCAGTTGGCTAATGTGCAGCAACGCGGTATCGCCGTTCAGAATATGAATAACACAAGTATCAAGGCGGCGACTCTCTCCCTTTGGGCAAATATCAAGGCACAACTCACCTTTAAGGCAATGTTTAATTCTGTCAAGGGTGCTATTGTCCGTGGTATGCAGCAGATAAGTGTAGCCTTTGCGACAAATCCGATAGGGCTTATTCTTGAAATCGCTGCGGCTTTATGGGCAGCAGGTAGCGCACTCTATAAGTTTTTCTCACAGGAGACAGCGGGAGAAAAGCAGCAGAAAGAGTTTATGGAGCAGCAAGCCAAATACGAGGCACAGGCTCAAAGCGAGATAGATTCCCTTGACCGCTTGCGTGGTGCTGCCAAGTCTGCATACGATGTCGGCGATATGCAGGAGTATCAGAAAATCAAGAATCAAATAATATCACAATACGGACAGTATAATGACCTCTTGCGAACAGAGATAGACGATGTTATCGCAGGAGGGAATGCTTATGCCAACCTCGCAGCACTTATCAAAGAAGCGAATGACGAGCGTGGCAAGATGGCTGTTACCGGTGATATGGAAAATAATATCAAAGAGGAAAATACCAAGATGATATCCTCTTTGCGTGGCATAATGGACGATAAAGGCGTAGATGCTAAAACGCAAGGGGAGAGTATGGAAATCATAAGGCGTGTTGTTAAAGAGATAACCGACAACCCCGACAAATTCAATGACCCTACAGACAATCGTGCTAATCTTGAAACTGCGTTCCGACAAGTTGTAGGCAAAGAGCAGACAGAAGCACTTAAAGAGCAGGTTGGGTCGTGGAGAAAAGTGTCTAACGCAGTAATGGAATACCTTGAAAATGTGCAGGAACTGAAGAAAAACTTGAAAGGGTTAGAAGATGGCTCAATACACATGGTTGAGGGCGGTGGCGGTAACGCAAATAAGGTAACTCCGCCCAAAGTACAACTAAAGGATTTGGAGAGCCAACTAACCGGTTTCGCTCAAGATGTCGCACAAGCGACTACTACTGTACTTGAAGATGCAAGCGATACAAACCAAAAAACTCTCAAAACTACAGAAGATACATACAAAAACAATCTTGATAGTTTCAAAAAGGCTCTTACAGGTGCTGCGCAGACGATGAGCAATGACGAACTCAATAAGGAGATAGGCAATGCGGAAACTCGTATGCAGGCTTTACATAAGTATATAGAAGACGGGACTAAAGCAATAGCCGAGAACCAACAAGCGGAGGTTCAAAATGCACTGGCATTAGCCGAGGTGGAACAGCAGATTGCAGGTTATCAGAATATAGCAAATGATGTCAATTCTACCGAAGAAGACAAAAAGCGAGCAAATCAACAAATAGCCATCTTGGAACAGCAGAAGCAGGGGCTACTACAGACCAAACAGACATACGATACACAACGTCAGCAGGTCATAGTCGCACAGAGACAAATAGGGTTAGAGAAAGAGAAAGTGACGATATTCCGTAACCAAAAGAAAGTGTTGCAAGAGGGTGAGGACATCACTATCGGTCTTAACACCAATGAACTCATCAAGAAAGAGGCGGAGATTACCGCCGCTATCATATCTATCAAGCAGAACATCGCAAAGAACGGTATCACAACCGAAGACTTGCTTAACCTTGAAGATATGAATGCCAAACTGAAACAGGTGCAGGACAAACTCTCCACACTCACCGGCGGCAAAGACTGGGCAAAGACCTTCAGAAAAGAGCGTGAAGAGGCGATACGTGAGCAGGAGAAGATAATGAGTTCCGCTATCGACAACGAGGTCGCCAAACGCACCGCTGCCTACAATGCAGACCTTGCGAAAATGCGTGCCGATGCCAAAGAGTATGAGAAAGAACATGCCGGAATAGCCAAGAACGCCAAGTATCAACAAAATAAGCAGATTAAGGAGCAAAACCTTAAGTTGCAATTTGAACTTGACATTGCCAACCTCACCAAGCAGTTTACCGACTGGAAAAAGGACATGCAACAAGAGAGGTTGCAACTCTATGTGGATATCAACCGCAGCGTGTTAGAGCAAGGACTGAACTCTGCTACTACACAAGAGCAGAAAAATCTCTACCGCAATGCCATACGCAGACAGGAAACGGAGCGTATTAAGACAGATAACACCTCTCAACGCAACGATAAAATAAAAGACACGGTAGGCGTAGCGGCTTATACCGCGTATGCTAATGGTGATATGACTAACCTCACCAAAGAACAGACTGACCAAATTCTCGCAATAGAGGAGGAGTTCAAGAAGAGAGAAGAGACATTATTGCAACAAAAGAGTATTCAAGAGAATATCGAAGATGTAGAGGACTATTCCAGTCGTTTTCAGGGCTATCTTGCCGCAATGGTAAAAGCACAAGAAGAATATCAGACTGCCGTCAAGGAAGCAAACGAGGGAGAGCAATTCAATAGAGATAACAAACTGCAACAAGCCGAGCGGCTGTTTTTAGCGGCAAAAGAGCAGGCGGAAACGGAGTTTTGGTCAATAGAGATGTTCAGCAAAGATGACCAAAAGCGTTTGCAGTCTATCATTGAGTTAGCAGGGAAAGCAGCCGTTTTGTCCGCTGACTCTGTTATGAAACTCATTGACGATGCCATACAAGGAATTAAAGATGAAAACGATATACTTTTTCAGACCTTAAAGGGGACAATAGAGGAACTATCCCAAACAGACCTCAACCTTATAGGTGAAGAAGATAAAAAACGTGCAGAGCAGATAGCAGAAGCGCAATGGTCGGAGCAGACAGGGCTGATGCGTAACGAAGACGGTACTGTACGCGAAATGACCGATGAGGAAAAACAACAGAATAGTGAGGAGTTAGAGCGGTTGAAGAGCGAAAACGGTGATTTGACCGAAGAGCAACTGGAACAGATGCGGACATATATCGACCTGCAACAAAAGATGTTGGAGATACAGTGGCAGATGAATAACAACCAATCCGTGCTGAACCAACTCCACGAGATGCGAAACAGGGCTGTCAGTCGTGCGCAAGATACAGAGAAAAATTCAATACTCATATCTAACAATCTCTTACAGAATACAGCCAAAGGGTTTGGCGAGGTGCAGAAAGCGGCAGGGGCTATTTCGCAGACTTTCGGCAAGGTACTCTCCAAAAATGCCAAGAAAGCGGTGCAGAGTATAGGCAATATAGCAGGGGCAGCGAGCAGCAGTATCAATACTATCTTGCAACTCATACCGATGATTGGTAGTATGTCCACCATCGCACAGACGGAGGTTGAGGGTGTGACTGTCTTCTCGGTTGCAGGTATTGAAACAACATCGGCAGCGGCAGCGACCGCTATTAAGGCTGTGGAGACCGCCTCCGTTATTCTCGCAATCATATCCGCAGCCATACAGATTGTAACGGCTATCGCTGACGCTCTGACCTCGGTCATTAAGAGTGATACGCAGAAACAACAAGAGGCTCTTGATGAGAACCAAGAGCATTTGGAGCGTATGCAGAAGCAGTTGGACACAATGGACTGGGAAAACTCTTTGAAGAAAGGGTCTGCATATTACAAAGGTCTATCGAGTGCAGCAAAGCAAGCGGAACGCAACCAAATACAATCCTATCAAAACATGCTTGAAGCCCAACGTATTTATCAAGAAACCGCAGCCAAATACGGCAGAGATAGTGATAAGGCGAAAGAGGCTCAGGAACAGTTGGACGATATGACGCAACAATACCAAGATGCGTTCTCTGATGTTATCGACCGATATGAGGAGATGTTAGAGGAATTGACCACGACCTCACTTGACGATTTTGCTTCTTCTATGGCAGACGCTCTTGTCGATGGTTTTGAACAAGGTAGGGAGGGTATCAATGACGCTTGGAATGACACTCTTAAAGACCTTGAAAAAGAGATGATGAAAGCCTCTTTGACTACTGCACTCAAAGACCTATACAAAGATACGTTTGATAATATCTCCAAGAACCTAACGGGGGATGGCGAACTGACACAAAGCGAGATAGACACGATGATAAGCGAGTTGGACGCCAAGTCGGAGCAAGCCAAGTATATTGCCGAGCGTTACTATGACCTCATGCAAGAGCGCGGGTTGCTTGATGATGCTGATACCGAGGGGTCGGAGGGATTCGGTCAGATGACACAAGATACCGCAGAAGCGTTGAATGCTCGCTTTACCGCCTTACAGATAGAGGGGTCTAATGTTGTTGCTGCTACGCAGGCAATGCAGGCGATGCTTGGTGATATGCAGAATGATGTCAAGGGACTTAACCCTCTTCTTTCCGCATTGCTCCTTAATACAGATATGGGGTTGCAGTTAGCGCAAGAGCAGATAGACCAACTGAACATAATAGCCAATAACACGGCAATGCTGAACGAAACAAATGATAGGCTTAACACTATATCTCAAAAAGTAGCCAACCTATGATGACACAAGATTATTTCAAGCAAATGGTTGCCGACTTAAAAGCGACCTATAAAGACCAACTATGCGAGGAGAGTTTGGCAGATATAGATGCCGCCCCTACCCTTGCAGATTTCATCGGTGTACTGAAGAAATATGCAGCATTTTTGAAATACAAAAACATACCTAAAGCAGAGTGGGCGCGAAAATGGTTTGGAGATTATTTGGAAGAAGCCAATGCAGAGGGCTGCTATCTTGACCAACGCATATATTTGCAAAACCCGCAAATACCGATAGTGCTTTTCGGAGATTGCGCAGCAAACCTAATGATACAGGAGAATGGGTTATACTCTATCACATGTCAGGACAATAGTCAGTTGTTTATCTTTGCGATGTCGCCGTGTTTTTTGCGTGTACGTCTGAAAGATGGAAGTACTGCTCATAAAGCCTATATTCATAAAAAGGCACAAGTAAAAATAAGAAAGGTGTAGGATTATGTATGTATCAATGTCAATCAATGGGAAAGATATATCCCAATACGGACTTATTGCTTTAGAGGGAACGATAGCCGCCCTCATCAAGCCGAACACATATAAGGACTTGCAGAAAAACGAAAACTCGTCAATGCAAGGGACTATGATATTTGCTGCCCCCTCACTCCGTAGGGTAAAGCAACGAGATATTACCTTGCCGTTCCTTTTTAGTTCCGAGTCTCTTTATGATATGCAACGCGCCCTAAATGCGCTGCAAGAAGACCTCATACAAGGGCAGACGGACGGAGTAAACGAAATATACGTACCTGCAATAGGTACACGTTTTTTCGTTATCTTCAACAATATCCCTGCCTTTTCGCATTTTGGAGACTTACGCAACGGCATGGCAAAGATAAGCATTAAATTCACAGAACCCAATCCTAATAACCGCATATATGAATGATACGGAACAAATAACCATATACGCACCTAATGGCGGTGTATATCTGTCAGACGGAAGCACGGGAGATAATACCACGTTCCCGCTAACTGACCAATGTGAGCGTAGTGCTACACTAATGGGCGATGATTATGTAAGACTGGTATTCTTCAGCAATAAGTATGTCGCTTTCGATGCATATTCCTACATAGAGTATGACGGTCAGACTTTCTTCATGCCGGAGCGATATACACCTTTACCAAACGGAGAGGCGACACTCTCCAATGGTGAAGTGCAGGTTGGCGGTTATAAATATGACTGCAAGTTTATTTCAGTCGGCAATATGCTTAAGAAATACACTTGCTATCGTCATGTCGTTATCAATACAAGCCCACGTTCAGAGTTCGATGAGCCGGAGATAAACATAAGCGGTAATCTGCAAACACTCTATTCTATCATTATAACATCTATTCAGCGAGCCGTTGCGCGTATTCCTGACTGTCATTTCCGAGATATGTTGCAATCGCTCGTAACTAACTGTTGGGATGGTAGCGTAAATGCTCCTACGAGTATAGTACGACTGACAGAGGGTGATGAGTTGGATACATACTCTTTTAGTGGAATGAACATCGCCGATGTATGCACACAGGTCTGCAAATCATTGACTCAAAATGACCACGATACTGAATGGTGGATAGAGGAACATCACGACACGATAGAGGGACTTGTGTTGCACATGGCTAAATGCCAAGATACAGACACTAATGGGATGTTGCAGTTATCTTCGTACTGGTCAGAGAATACCGGGAGCGACAAGAATTTCCGTCCGTACTTGAGCGGTGGACTTACTTCGTGCAAATACGAGAATGAGGTTAGCGGCATAGAACAGGTAGTAACGCCTTACGGCGCAACACGGAACATGTCTGCTCTGTGGACTACTGGAACAGACCTTGTAACGAATATGATTGTTACCTATGGCAAACGTCTGCGTCTTGACCCTAACACTACCTATAAGGTCTATCGCAAAGAGGATAAGGCGACCCAAAATAACCCCGTTTATATCACTACTGACGAACACGGAGCGATAGAGAATGACACCGTAAATACAGGTATAGAAACAAGCAAGTTCTATGATGATATTTACCCACAATGTCATTTTCAGATTACCGATGTACAAGTCCGAGAAAAGCACAAGTCGGGCGTAACCTATACCGTTCCTGAATACACGTGTACCGCCGAAGTGGTCGATAGCCTTAACTACGACACAAGAGGTAATGCGATAGACCGCGTATGGCTTGCCGCCAATGGGTTTTACCCGATTATGATTGAGGCAGGGCAAACTCTCTCCGTGCGTTTTGAGAGCGGTTTTCTCAACGGCAGAGAGTTTGAGATTGCCAACAAGACGCGCAAAGATGAGGGGGCGGCAACCTATTCGATGAAATTCACTATTGTGGCAACAGGCAGTGCAGAGAACGGCGACCTTACCTTTGAACCTGATAAATGGGACAAAATACTGGGTGATTGGGTCTCCTTACCAAATGGGGGGGGGTATAAATCGTTGAAATATGACAATTTGGTGATAGCATTGGATGAGGTTGAAGCAGACTAG
>CAKZZM010000163.1 GCA_937885465.1 uncultured Bacteroidales bacterium | reverse complement strand
ATAATAATGTACAATGTTTAACTTATTAAATGCACAATGTTATGAAAACTTTGAAACTGACAAAGGCTATTTACAGTCTCTTTGAAAAGTACCCTATTTATTCACAAGAGGGCAACAATAATGCAAAGGTATTATGCAAAATTTTCAACCCTTACGGTAGAGGTTCGTGGTATATTACCGAGGCTCAAAAACAAGAAAACGGCGACTATCTCTGCTTTGGGCTGGTGAGTTTGTTCGAGGTAGAATTGGGTTACTTTATGTTATCTGACTTATTAAACGTGCGAGTAAAAGTGTTTGGGTTAGGTTTGCCTCTTGAGCGTGACTGTGGTTTTAGCGGCAATTTGCGCGATGCATACAAAGATTGCGGTGCGTTAGACAAGTACAACCAAATGTTCAATGTAGCCTAACAATAAACAAAAGAAATTATGAAAGAGTGTTTTGTATTATTTGATGTTGAGCAGCATAAGTTCTATTCAGAGAGCGAGTCGCTATGGTCGGTGTGTCTCGGTACATTTTATCACACAAAAGAAGAGGCGCGAGCGGCAATAGAGCGAAACGGACTTGATTCCTCAAAAGTGCGTACAATACATTTGTTTGATTTTTAAGGCAAATATATGTCAGAAGTGGTTTTGTGTAAAAACAAAAAAGAGGGGTTTATATTGATTGCATACTAAATAAATTTGATTAAACGAAAAAACAATAAATAACGTCTGTAAATTTTACCAAGTCGCTTATTTTGTGTAAATTTGCAGCGAAATATAATTATATGTTTCACTTAAAGTCAGTTTTATTATGTTAGAAAACAAGACAACATTAAGCGAGGTGCAGCAGAAGAAAGCAGAGATGCTGCAAGAGGGCAAAAAGGTTATCACCTTTAGCCTAAAACAAAAGTACTTTGATGCCATATTAGCAGGGCGCAAAGTGCAAGAATTCCGTGAAATACGTCCCTCAACTATCAAGCGGCTCGTGCAATTAGACAAAGACGGGTATGACATCGAAGATGAGAACGGCAATGCCCTTCCTATCGAGTACGATGCAATACATTTTATCACGGGCGCACGTAACGCAAAACATCGTGACTGCGCACTTGTTGAGGTTGAGAGTGCTTTTATAGAGTACATCGCCGACAAAGAGGGCAATATCATCGAATGGCAAGCAGATGACGGGGCATATTGGCAAGTTTCGCAAGTTGTGTACAATCTTGGTCGCATACTTGCGAAAACAATTTATCCGAAAGATAAGGTAACTTATTAGCACAATGTACAAAAGAATAGTATTACATATTCCTCATGCAGCAATCGGCGGTCTCAATGACGCGGGTTATTCAGACAGCCGTTTGCTTTTTGAGCAAGTGCGCAAGTGGACGGACTGGTACACAGACTATCTCTTTGACCAACACAAGCAGGGTGTCGTATCGGTTAAGTCGATATTCTCTCGTTTTGTCGTGGACTGCGAGCGACTGATTAACGACCCGCTTGAGGCGCAAGGGCAAGGCATACTATATACTGATTATGACGGCAACACACGTATGCTAAACGAAGATGAGCGCACACGGCTCATGGCATATTACACACAGCATCATGACCGCCTGCGTAGCGAACTGAAGCAAGGCAGTCTGCTCATAGATTGTCATTCGTTCCCGTCCGAATTAGCAGATGTAGATATTTGCATCGGCTATAATGAAGACTGGTCAAAGCCTGATGATACAACGCTTATGCTTGTTCGTGACAAGTTTATAGCAGACGATTACAGGGTGGCGTTTAACATTCCCTACTCCAACAGTATATCGCCTAAAACGACATTTACATACCCGTCTTTGATGATAGAGGTAAACAAAAGATGTTATATGGACGAGGATACAATGCGGCTCACTCCGAAAGCCGACAAACTACGTAATACTATCAATGATATATACACAATGTTATTAAACGATTGAAGCAATGAACCCTACAAAAGAACAAATCGAGCAGTATCGCGAAGAGGTTATTCAAGAACTGAAAGCACTGCCAATTAACCCTCAAGTAACGCCTGCAAACTACAAGGAGCAAGAAGTGGAAAGGGTAAAGAACTATCCTGACCATGTACTCATCAATGCCATGCAGTACAATACTCCGAAAGAGTTTGCCGAAATGATTGAGATGTAATTATGGCACGAAAAAAGAGAAATTACAAGGTCACTCCGCAACTCCGTACACGCTTGATGAGTATGCGTGTTGATAGAGAGTTGCGCAAGCATGACATCCCTCACACAACACAGTCTATCAGCCAAGTTTCCGCAACGACATTCCATAAGGCTATTTCTGCGGGTAAGGAAGCAAACAAGAAAGGTTGGATGGTAGATGTGCATAGTGTATCGGAATACCGCAGTATGCGTTGTTACCTGACGGCTGACGGCAAGAGTGGCATCGCTATCAAGCGTAATGGCGATGTAGTTTCTCTATTTAGTGCAGGCGGGGGGGGTAAGATGGGAAAACTGCTCCCGTTTGCTATCGCTGCGGGCGGCCGCAAACTTGATTGTTTTGGAGGTGGTTTGCAAAACATGTATGCTGCCTATGGCGCGAGAGCCACCGGACGAACACCATTCAACGAAGAACATGCACCCGATGACTGGAACAGAGAAGACGGCAAACCGGATGTGGTGGCAATGATACTTCCAAGTTCGCTTGACGAGGTTATCAAGGCATACGACAAAGGACGCACGATAGACCTATCAAAAGTGCGTGTCTTCAGATCGCTCATCAACTATGCAACACTTCAGAGCGTGTGGAGAAATTCTCTGCACGCTTTCTTTTTGTTTATATGTATTCTATTGGGGAGTATTATTTTAGATTAAAGGAAATCACAAAGATACATGGTATCATTATGAGTAGAAGATAACTTTGAATATGTAATTTTGTAGCGTTTTCAAGAAAGGTCAGTTGAAAAGAGTATTAACACGCTAAAATTGTACAATTATGCCAAGAACGCGAAGAACAATTTACAGCACCGCAGGTCGTTTGTTATAATTA
>CAKZZM010000162.1 GCA_937885465.1 uncultured Bacteroidales bacterium | reverse complement strand
TTGATAAACACTTTGCCCTGCCATATTTTGAGTTCATCTATGATGAGCATTGGGACTTAGGGCATGGTTGGTCAGGAGATTTATGACACCATCGAAATGGCGTAACTGGTTTATACCCTGAAATAAAGAACGACATTACACAAGCGCAAAGCGTTGCGCGATAACAAACAATAACATAATGCCCACACCACAACTGCAATATAATAATGACGGCACACCAAGCGTTCTGAGGAAGAAAGTGGTTTATACCGACCTGAATTTCTATAAACGCAGCGATGTGCTATATCAGCTGACCGCTATTTTTTGCGAACGTTTCCTGCCGCCATACGGCGACCGAACAGTTGATCAGATGGTGCAGGCAGCACGTTCCACCAAGCAGAATATAGCGGAAGGTAGCACCGATGGGCAGACATCTGTGGAGGTCGAACTGAAATTGCTCGGTATCGCAAGAGGCTCCAACCAAGAACTGCTGGAAGATTACACCGACTATCTCAAGAAACACGGCAAGCAGGAGTGGTGGAAGAAGAACCCGCGTTTTGAAGCGTTGCACACGTTCTGCAAGGAGCATACTGCGGTGGAGGACTATCAGAAGTATTTCGGCAAATGGACGGATGAGGAGATGGCGAATTGTGCCATTTGTCTTTGCCACATGGTGGACAAGGCTATGGAGACCTACATACGCCGCAAAGACCATGAGTTTGTTACCGAGGGCGGTATTCGTGAGCGCATGACAGCAGCCCGACTCGGCTACCGCAACAACCAAAAAGAGATAATAGAAAACCTGAGCCACGAGAACGAAGAACTGAAAAAAGAAATCGCAAGGCAGAATAATGAAATCACCCGCCTGCAAAGCATCATCCGCTCCCTCGGCGGACATACCGGATAAACCGGCACCTCCGGCACATTCGGCAAGCCCGGCACTTCCGGTACTTCCGGCACTTCCGGAAAATCCGGTTACTCCGGCACAAAGATAACAACATAACAAGCGCAAAGCGTTGCGCGATAACATAAAATATTAACAGAGCTTTAGCTCTTATTCTCGATTCTGTAAAATCTGGTAAATTTTAATTGACGAGAGAATAAGCAAGCGAGAGTTCACGCAATAGGCGTGGACTATTTGTGCTTATTTATCGTCATAGGTTTACCAGAGCCTTCAGAATCTAAATAGGCAACAAGTAGTATCACGTCTTTTTGTATGCCATAGTTTAAGAGCAAGCCGATAACATGGGAAGCAGGCGGCTCGCCTGCGGAAAGATAAAACGGATAACACTATGGCACGAAAAGACTTGGCACAAGCCAAAGATGCAAAGAAAGATGAGTTCTACACTCAATTAGATGACATCGCAAAAGAACTCAAATACTACAAGCCTTATTTCAAGGACAAAGTGGTGTTCTGCAACTGCGATGACCCATACGAAAGCAATTTCTTCAAGTACTTTGCACTGAATTTCAACACGCTCGGTCTCAAAAAACTGATTGCCACCTGCTATGATGGTTCGCCTGTTGCAGGGGACGAGTTGCCGTTGTTGTTTGAGGTGACTAATGTAGTGGGCAACGCCTCCGAGCGTTGTGAGGGTACGCACTCGTCTTCGAGTGCGGTTAGCACAAGCAACGCCTCCGAGCGTTGTGTTTCTTCCGAACGTTTGGAAACGTTCGCCACTCCAAAGAAGATAGCCTACAAAGTAGAGATTTCAGAGGTCAAGGACTATAACAATGACGGAGCCGTAAACCTTGCTGATGTGCAGTATCTAATGCAAAACGACAAGAATGTTATCTCTATTCTTAAAGGCAATGGCGATTTCCGCTCTCAAGAGTGTATTGAACTTATGAAAGAAGCAGATATAGTTGTTACAAACCCGCCATTTTCTTTATTCAGAGAATATTTGGATTTGTTGGATAAGTACGGCAAGCAGTTTATCATCATCGGTAATACAAACGCGTTGAAATACAAAACAACGTTTAGGATGTTTCAGGAAGATAAAATTCGTACGGGTTATACCAATTTTAATACAGGTATGTTTTTCTATGTACCTGATACGTTTGAGAAGTTCCATCATATAGAAAACGGTAAAAAGATTGCTCGTGTTTCTACCTCATGTTGGTATACTAACCTTCCTGTGGAAAGACATAAAGAATTCTTGGATTTATACAAACACTATACCCCAGAAGAATATCCCGAATATGATAATTTTGCAGCCATCAATATAAATACCTATACCGATATTCCTTGCGACTACTACGGTGTTATGGGTGTGCCTATTACATTCTTGGACAAGTACAACCCTGAGCAATTTGAAATTATTTGGACAACAGACCGTGGAGGCGATGGATATTTAGATGAATATAAAAAGCCTTGGGACAGGTATGATGCCCCTGTATTGCATGGACAAGGCTTATACACTCGTATTCTTATCCGCAAAAAACAATAATCCTATGAAAATAGATTTGCATGAAATCAAAATCCGTGACCTATGTGCCGGTTACGAAGATTTAAGTGTTAATGAAGAAGGCATCACCGGCTACGGCGGACGGTTGAATATCCGCCCGAAATACCAGCGTGAGTTTGTCTATGATGTCCCTAAACGCAACGCCGTTATGGATACCGTTTGGAACGGCTTTCCGCTGAACGTCATGTATTGGGTGAAAGTTTGGGACGCGGACGGCTCGTCCGCGAAAACCGCAGGCGAGCCGCCTGCGCCCCAGTACGAACTCTTGGACGGGCAGCAACGCACTATCTCCATCTGCTCGTTCATTGCGGGCGAATATATGATGGTCTTTGACGGCAAATTGAGTGCATGGGATAACTTAACGCCCGCAGAGCAAGACCGCATCTTGGATTATAAACTACAGGTCTATATCTGCGAAGGAACAGACGAGGAGAAACTCAAATGGTTCATGACCATCAATATTGCAGGAGAAAAGCTCACACCGCAGGAAATCCGCAACGCCATCTATTCCGGCTCGTGGGTGACGCAAGCCAAGCGCCGTTTCTCCAAGACGGGTTGCGTGGCATATCGTATAGGCTCGGATTTCATGTCAGGCACGCCTATTCGTCAGGATTACCTTGAAACAACGATTAAGTGGATTGCAGACAAGCAGAATCTGTCTATCGTGGAGTATATGGCAAAGCACCAGCATGACACGGACGCCGACGAAATATGGCAGTACTACCAAGATGTCATCCATTGGACGGAAAAACTCTTCGGGCGCAAGTACAAGAAAGAGATGAAAGGTGTAGAATGGGGACTGCTATACAACAAACACAAAGATACCGCTTTAACCGCCACGGCTATCGGTGAACAGATGGCCAAACTGATGGCGGACTCCGATGTGCAGAAGAAATCCGGTATCTTCGCTTATATCTTCGATCACGACATCCGGCATTTGGGAATCCGTACATTTGATGCCAACACCCGCCGTGAGATCTATGAGCGGCAAAATGGTATTTGCCCCATTTGCGGCAAGCATTTTGAGATAGAGCAGATGGAAGCCGACCATATTACGCCGTGGGTGGAAGGCGGACGAACTATCGCATCTAACTGCCAGATGCTCTGCCGTGATTGCAACAGGCGGAAGAGTAGCAAGTAACTTTAATTGAAGTTAAACATGACATAACAAAATCAAGCAGGTTTTTTGACCTGCTTGATTTATGAAAACAAAGGGTAAACTGCTAAAACTAACGCACAAGACGGACGGAAAACCCGATGCAGCGGCTGATGCCGCCGTCCTGCGGATCGAGGAAGGCCGAACTGAAGCTGAGGCTGCACGCGTTGCCCGTACCGCCAGGCGTAGCCGACCAGTAGTAACCGTACGAACCCACAGAGTCAACACCCGTGCCGCCGCGGTTGCCCGCAGCAGGCAAGAAGACGGCACCCGCTGACTCCATCTGAGACCACTGTGCAGCGGTGTAGGTGTTGTGAGAGAAGTTGTTGCCGTTATAGTTAAGGTAATAACTGCCTTGGTCTGCAAGACCCAGTGTGGTGCTGGCAGTAAAGGATGCACCTTCGGGCAATGTCCAGTCGTCCGGCAAAAGGATAGTGCCGTTTACGCCATTCACACTACCCAAACCAAACAGT
>CAKZZM010000161.1 GCA_937885465.1 uncultured Bacteroidales bacterium | reverse complement strand
TATATGAGCCGTTGGCTCAAATCGGTTGCAAAGTTAGTGGTTTTATTCAGAATATTCAAATTCTGCTTGTGTTTTCTTTCGGTTTGGGGTCATGTGTTCTTGTTCGGCTTGGTAGCCAATGTCGTAATCACATTTCGACAACCATAACAACGGATATTCGGCGATAGTTGTCGAGATTCAATCTCGACTCTCATAATGACGAGAACATAATAACGCGAGCGGTGGCAGTACCGATGTCGAAATAACATTTCGACAATCATAACAACGGATATTATCGCGAGCGGTGGCAGAGGCGATGCCGAAATGGTATTTTTTTCTTCGCTATCCTATAAGTATCCCTATAGTATCCCTATAGAAAAAAATAATGTAGGGGCATACCTTATTATATGCCCCTACATTGGTTAAGTTTGTCTTACGCTTCGTCTTCTACAGCGGCTTGTGCAGCGGCGAGGCGGGCGATGGGAACGCGGAAGGGTGAGCAGGATGCGTAGTTCATGCCGACACGGGCACAGAACTTAACGGAGCTTGGTTCACCACCGTGCTCGCCGCAGATACCTGTGCGGAGTCCCGGACGAACGGCACGACCTTTCTCTACCGCCATCTTAATCAACTGTCCGACACCGTTCTGGTCGAGGACTTGGAACGGGTCAACCTTCAGAATCTTCTTCTCCAGATAAGCCGGCAGGAACGAAGCGATGTCATCGCGGCTGTAACCGAAGGTCATCTGTGTCAGGTCGTTAGTACCGAAGGAGAAGTACTGCGCCTCGGTAGCGATACGGTCGGCGGTCAGAGCGGCACGCGGAATCTCAATCATCGTACCAATCTCAAACTCTACCTCAACGCCGTACTCGGCAAACACCTCTTTAGCAACGCGTTGGATAATCTCCTTCTGTTGTTTCAACTCATAGAGAATACCAATCAGCGGCACCATAATCTCCGGCATCGGGTTCTTGCCTTCTTTCTTCAGCTCGCACGCAGCCGACAGGATAGCGCGGGTCTGCATAGCGGTTATTTCTGGGAAGGTGATACCGAGACGGCAGCCGCGGTGACCGAGCATCGGGTTGTTCTCGGCGAGTTGAGCAACACGCTGCTGAATCTCCTGAACGCTGACACCCATCTCTTTAGCCATTGTCTCCTGACCGGCAAGGTCGTGGGGTACGAACTCATGCAATGGCGGGTCGAGCAAGCGGATGTTCACGGGCAGTCCGTCCATAGCCTCAAGGATACCCTTGAAGTCGGCTTTCTGATAGGGGAGAAGTTTAGCAAGAGCCTTCTCACGACCGGCAGCGTCTTTGGCGAGAATCATCTCACGCATGGCGATAATCTTCTGGTCGTCGAAGAACATGTGCTCGGTACGAGTCAGACCGATACCTTTGGCACCGAAGGCGCGAGCAACGCGTGCATCGTGCGGTGTGTCGGCATTGGTACGAACCTGCAGTTTAGTGTATTTGTCGCAGAGGTCCATGAGGTCTTTGAAGTCGCCTGACAGTTCGGCAGCCTTGGTCGGAATCTCGCCGGCATAGACTTGTCCTGTCGAGCCGTTGAGCGAGAGGTAGTCGCCTTCGTGATAGGTAACGCCCTCAATAGTAACGGTTTTGGCTTTGTAATCCACGATGATAGCCCCTGCACCGCTGACGCAGCACTTACCCATACCGCGAGCCACAACGGCAGCGTGCGAGGTCATACCGCCACGAGCGGTGAGGATACCTTCAGCAGCCGACATACCTGCGAGGTCTTCGGGCGAGGTCTCGATACGCACCATAACGACCTTATGACCATTCTGATGCCACTCTTGTGCATCGTCAGCGTGGAAGACTATCTGTCCGCATGCAGCACCCGGCGAAGCGGGCAGACCCTGCGTGATGACTTTGGCTTTCTTGAGTGCGTCCTTGTCGAAAACGGGGTGGAGCAGTTCGTCAAGTTTCTGCGGCTCACAGCGAAGGATGGCGGTCTTCTCGTCAATCTGTCCCTCGCGCACGAGGTCCATGGCAATCTTCACCATAGCGGTGCCGGTGCGCTTGCCGTTGCGGGTCTGGAGGAACCAGAGTTTGCCTTCCTGAACGGTGAACTCCATATCCTGCATGTCGTGGTAGTGGTTCTCGAGTTTCTGCTGAATACCATTGAGTTCGGCATAGAGTTCGGGCATCACCTCTTCCATAGAAGGATACTTCGATGCACGCTCTTCCTCGCTGATTCCTTGCAGTTTAGCCCAGCGTCGTGAGCCTTCGAGGGTGATCTGTTGGGGAGTGCGGATACCTGCAACCACGTCCTCACCCTGTGCATTGACGAGGTACTCGCCGTTGAAGATGTTCTCGCCTGTAGCGGCATCGCGGCTGAAGCAAACGCCGGTAGCGGATGTGTCGCCCATGTTACCGAAGACCATCGCCATGACGCTGACGGCTGTTCCCCATTCGTCGGGTATGCCTTCCATCTTACGATAGAGGATAGCGCGCTCGTTCATCCATGAGCGGAACACGGCGCAGATAGCACCCCAGAGTTGCTCTATCGGGTCGTTGGGGAACTCCTTGCCGGTCTGGTCTTTGATGGCGGTCTTGAAGCGGGCAACGAGGAGTTTGAGTTCATCGACGTTGAGGTCTTTGTCGAGTTTGACGCCACGGATGGCTTTCACCTCTTCGATGATTGCCTCAAAGGGGTCGATGTCGGTTTTGTTGACGGGCTTCATACCGAGCACTACATCGCCGTACATCTGTACGAAGCGGCGGTAGGAGTCGAAGACGAAATGCGGATTGTTGGTTTTCTGCACCATACCCTCGGCAACGGTGTCGTTAAGTCCGAGGTTGAGG
>CAKZZM010000160.1 GCA_937885465.1 uncultured Bacteroidales bacterium | reverse complement strand
ATAACTCTGACGGCTCTGCAAGCAGTATAAGCATACCGGCAGGGACGGTGGAAGCAGGAGGCGATTATAATGCCTATCTCCGCCTTTTTACAGGCTTGTTTGCGAGCGTGGGCGCAATTCCGACAACCAACTTGCGCAGTAATCTCACAATGGGCGCACTCGTCAAATCTGCACCCTCTATGAGCCTTGCCTTTTCTAACAAGGTTATTGTGATAGCCGTTCCTGCAAGTTACACCCTCATTTCGGCAATAGAGCCGCTGACAGGTGAGGACGAAACGCCCTACCTCGCTAAAAACGGAGAGGCTGTGCAGATAGCAGACATCAATGGTGATATGCACAATTATAAAATCTATGCCTTTGCATACGATTCCGTGCTTGACAAATCAGTTAATTTCGTATTCAGTTAAGACTTATGGCAAATTACAGGACAAACGGCACATACGGCTTGGGCAGTCAAGTTCGGATTGTAAACAGGAATAGTAGTGTGGACTATGACTATGGTGCATACGATAGTTTTGATGATATCCCTGCCGCTCTATACGACACCGTGCAGATAGGTAAGACTATTGGTATTGTAACTGACGGTAAGATTAAGGAGTATTGGTGGCAGAAGAAGTCAGACGGCACTCTCGGTTGGGTGGTTAAGGGAGTAGATAACGACACTCTCAATGCCCTCATTGCTGCGGCTATGGAAAAGGGCGATGCAAAAGAGGTTATCGGTGTGGTAGGGTATGGTGATACTGTACCCGATGCAAATAACCTTGATGAGGGGGATTATTTCCTCTATACCGACAATGAAAACGGACACGAACTATTATTTGTTGAGGTAAAAAACGAGCAGACGGGAGTAAAAGGTTGGACTTCGGTAACACCCTCAATAGAGGTTATTTATAAGACTATCACAGCAGAAAGCAAACTCTTTGTGTGGGATGGAGAGGAATTTGTCGATGTAACAGGCGAGGCGGTAGATGATACTATCTATGTCAATGACCTCAACATTCTGCTCACTAAATCACTTCCGCAAGGTGTTTACCAAGTCGTATTAGGGCAGATTGGCTATGGCGGTACTATTATAAACTCAATAGGAAATAACAAACTACAACTCATTAAATGGGTGCGTTATACCGCCCATTTGACAGATTCTTTAATTGCGGCAAAGAATATGGTAGAGGCTATACCTAATACACCTCTTGACTTGTCGGAATATGATTATGTCCCTACAGATACAGACTTTGCTTTCTTCAATCAATATGGCATACTCTATACCACAGGAGATGCAACGGTTAAAGGTTCGTCTTATGTCCTCTCTGTTACGGCTAATGGTCGTATATTGGAAAATAAAGACGGATGGGCAGAGCCAAAAGCAGACAACACGGCATGGGAATGGAATAACTATGCTTATAATGGGCATACTCACGAGATAGGAGATATATACGATAATAATGGTGATGATTTGGCTATCGCAGATGAGTCTGACGAAGACGCAGAATTGGTCTTCCCTATTGAGAGTGAGACTCTGCAAGCAATAGCCAGAGGTGAGTATGAGAGCGAAGATACGGCTATGTTCAGCGGAACGACAAGTTATGTACCCATGACAAGCGCACAAGTATCGGCTCTTGTAGAAACAGTAATGACTGCTTTTAACGCAGCGAGAGAAACAAACGAATAACTATATACAATTATACAATTATGGCACAGACAGTAGCAACCCCTGCAAACCTTGATGAGTTTGCACAAGAATTAGGAACGAGCCTTGCCGAAACATTAGGTGGTGGCGGTGGCAGCGGCGATAGTAATTATGTACAGATACTCGCTTACCTCTCTAACCGTGAAGACGGAGAGACGCAACGCCTGTATTTAGGCATTGACCCATCGCTTGATTTGACGGGCATAACATTGCAGTTCGGGCGGTCAAATAAAGTGTACGACCGTGATGTAGAGCGTAAAGAGAATCAATTACCACCTTTGTATCATAAAGGCTGGCATCAGGTGTGGGCTATTCCGCAAAGCGACAAAATACCGCTTTTCAACGAATTGCACTTGAAATCAAAATGGATAGATTACAACGGTAGAGCCTTGTATGAGGTTACAAGTGGCGATTATGACAGTTTCATTGACTTCCTCACTGATGACGAGGATAACACTACGGGTTATCAAAGCAAAGACAGCGAGGGGGATATGTTTGATGTTACCCGTGATAGGATCGTTGCTAATGCCCGTTGTGGTATTTGTCTTGTGCGAGATGGCGAAATTATCAGTAACTACGCCACCTTCGGCGGCGTGTATGACCAAGACGATGAATTCCACCTGCGCAAGTAACCCTATAAAACAACATTGCTCGGTGTTATACATCGAGCAAAGAGACGCAGATTAAATCTGCACTAACGACTTTCCATTCAATGGTAGTCGCTGCAAAAGTAATACTTTTTTCTGAATATACAAAATTTTTTAGAAAAAAATGAGCAATAAAATTACAAATACGGGTTTTGTGGGCAAGGTAGTGTCGGAATTGTCAGAATTTGTGCGCTATCTTATTGGTATTCGGTCGAAAGCAGACAAGAAAGCATTGCGTGCCGAACTTGCGGCTGAATGTGCTACATTAAATGCCACTATTACCGCACAAAAAGCAGATAGCAATAGTAAGATAAGCACTCTGACTTCGGTTGAGAGCGCACACAACACCTCGCACAATAAAGCGGAAGAGGCTCTTGATGCCAACATAAAAGATGATGAACTGACCATTGCCCACGCCTTTGAGAAAGTGCGTGCTGCGGTAGGAATGGAAGAAAACGGTGAGGTGGTCTTTGAAGATACCAACTACCTTGATAGTTGCACGACTATAAAAGAGGCATTGATAGCCCTTGATAACGCTATCGCAAATTTATAAAACTTGAGATTATGGCAGAGTTACAACGAATAAAAGTTTTTCAAACCGAGGCAGATTTCTGCAACATACGGCATTCACTACTTGTACCAAGTACCGCACATTGCGTGGAAACGAGCGAGGTGTTTTTCCAATGCGAGCGTAAGGCTAACGTAGGTGATGTTGTGTTATATGACAAGTATCTTGACGAAGAAATGCTTGTGTATTACACGGAGTACAACGCTACTGCATATCCGCTTTCCACATATACACCAACTGGTATTGTTGTAATTCCTCAATGGTTCTGTGGTGATGATTATGCTCGCGTTATGAGCCTTGTCAATATGTCTTGCACAACGCCGGAAACAGGAAAGGCAAGTAATAGTAGCACATACAATAATGATACAAATACTCACGACATTTATCTCTTTTGGGGCGGTTATAGTCAAGGACAGGGATGGCATGATATACCCGAACTAATCAATTACGGTACTGATAGCAACCGCTACCAAATATATGTAGATAGCAATAATAATCCTACAGGAGGAAACAGTAATTGGGGATATATGCCGAGCGATAGTTACCATACGGGCTATAAGGGGAGTACAGAGAACAATAGCAGCGATAAGACTGCTCACTGGTACAATGGTATGGGGGCTGATAATAGATTGCCGAGTGCATATACTAACCGTTTAGAGCGGAATCCGCTTTATGGTCGTGGTGCTGACGGCAACCAAAGTTCCTTTCTATCAGATTATAACGGCAAACAGAACACACAACATATTCTCAACTATGAGACATATCAAGCCCTTTGGGAAACTGATGAAACGATTGAGAACATTGTTGATTACGGGCATTTTCCTGCTGCATGTTGCTGCGCACGTTTTCACACAGAGGGTACAGAGCAAGGTGATTGGTATCTTCCTGCTGCGGGCGAGTTAGGGTGCTTAATGCCGCGTTTTTCTATCATACAAGCGGCTCTTAAGAAAGTAGCGAGCGTTAGTAGTACGGTTGCAGTTCCTCTCCTTGAGAACTACATCTATTGGTCGAGTTCAGAGAACTTTGAGGTCAATGCTTACACCTTGAACACGATCAATGGTGCCATGGGCTACCGCATTAAGCTCAATTACATCTATGTCCGGGCGTTCCGTCTTCTGCGCATTTAATCTTGAACCTTAAGCCGTGCCGCCCAGCGTCTGTACGCGGGCGGCAGGAATAAAAACTATAAA
>CAKZZM010000159.1 GCA_937885465.1 uncultured Bacteroidales bacterium | reverse complement strand
CTGCTACCGCAGTAGAGAAGACCACTCTTGGCGATATCACTGCCCTCGCTGATTTAAAGGCAGAAATGGACGCAGCTGCTCTCGAAAAACTCGCTCAAAAAGAAGCCGGAAAGAAAGCAGCCAAGAAAACAACTAAGAAAGCAAGCAAAGAAGAAGAAGCTGCTGAATAAAACTAAGAATTTATTCTCAGGCAAAGAGTTGTTAACTTGAAAAACGACTAAACGATTAGGGTGTATCTAAAAAACGGATACACCCTAATTTTTGTATATTGAAACTTTTTATCTTGTAAATATAGAAAAATCTGTACCTTTGTGGCTGACTAAAAACAATTGATTAAAAAAAACTATTATGGACAAGATAAGTTATTCACTTGGTTTATCACTCGGTCAGCAGTTGCGCTCCAGTGGTGTAACGACACTCACCTATGCTGATTTAGCCAAGGGTATACAGGATATGATTGAAGGTAATAAGCCTGAAGTAGGCTTCAGCGAGGCTCAGACTCTACTTAGTACTTTTTTTGCCGAATTAGAGCAGCAGACGGCCAAGGCAGCCAAAGCAGAAGGCGAACGCTTCCTTGAAGAGAACGGCAAACGAGCCGAGGTTCAGACAACCGACAGCGGTCTGCAATACGAAGTGTTAGAGAGAACACTTGGTCAGAAACCTAAGGCAACTGATACGGTGCGTGTTCACTACGAAGGCACACTGATTGATGGTACGGTATTTGACAGCAGTTATAAGCGGGGTGAACCTATCAGTTTCGGTCTTAATCAGGTTATTCGCGGATGGACAGAAGGACTGCAACTAATGTCGGTAGGCTCTAAATATAAGCTTTATATACCATATCAGTTGGGTTATGGTGAGCGCGGTGCAGGTGCCTCTATCCCGCCTTATAGCGCACTGATTTTTACAGTTGAACTTTTAGCTATTGAATAAACATAAACTAAACATAAGATGAAAAAACTACCTTTTTTACTGATGGCAATAGTTGCCATGATTAGTTGCGGCAATACATACGAAGCTCGCAACATAATGCTTCACGATCAGTTAGATTCGCTCAATTATGCGCTGGGTATTGTTAATGGTGCCCAAATAAAAATGTATTACCTCACTGATTCGGCAAAGTTGGATGCTACAGTTGACGAGTTTGCTCAAGCATTGACCGATGGTTATGAAGGCAAAATAAAGGAAAAGACCCCTGTACAGATGAATGGTGAAAGCATCGGTCAGGCAGCCAAGATGTTTGAGAGCCAAGGTTTGGCTGAACGCGAAGATTGGCAATACAACGGCAAATTGTTCATGCAGGGTATAGTGAACGGGCTGAAGCTTGACACTACTGTAATGACCAATGAAGTGGCTCGTGAGTATTTCCAGCAAAACTATTATAATGAGAAATCAGAAGTCAAATCGAAGCCTATTATTGCTAAATGTCCGAGCAAAGTGAAGACAGTGGCACTTAAGACTCAGATTGACTCACTCAATTATGCCCTTGGCTACTTGAATGGGTATGGTATGGGTACACAACTGCTTGCAGCCGATGAAGACGGCAAACAATTCAAGGAGTTGGTCGCAGCCATCAATACCGGCATTAAATCGTCAGCTGTTAATCCTCAACTCAAGCAAATGGCTCAGCAGATAGGTAAATCTATTGCTGAACAAGAGGAACAAGGTTTACTTGGCATAGAAGGTGTTGAGACCCGCTTTGAACTTATCCGTCAGGGATTTGTGAACGGGATGAAAGGTTATGAAGAGCAACTTACTATGCAGCAGGCAGGTGAGTATGTTCAAACTACTATAGATGCCAAACGCTATGGTGATGTCAAAGCTGAAGGTGAGCGTTTTCTTGAAGAAAACAAAACCAAACCGGGTATAATAACTACCGAAAGTGGGTTGCAATATGAAGTACTGAAGATGGGTAAGGGCAAGAGACCTGCAGCTACAGACAAAGTGAGAGTGCACTATCATGGTACTTTGATTGACGGCACTGTGTTTGATTCGTCTGTTGAAAGAGGTGAACCTATCAGTTTTGGTCTTAATCAAGTGATTGCCGGTTGGACTGAAGGTGTTCAGCTGATGCCTGTAGGGTCTAAATTCCGCTTCTTTATTCCTCAAGAATTAGGTTATGGTTCTCATGAGGCCGGTTCTATACCCCCCTACTCCACTCTGATTTTTGAGGTGGAATTGCTTGGAATTGAATAACCTTCCATGCCACTTTAACCACCTTAACAACCGCTAAGCCACCGCCGCATGGGAGTAATAGCCAAACAAAGCATACGCGCGACAGTAATCACTTATGTTGGCGTGGCTGTTGGCTTTGTTACCACTTTTTTCGTGCTAACCCGTTTCCTTACATCAGAGGAGATAGGGTTAGCACGTGTTTTAGTGGATGCCGCAACTTTGTTCATCGGGTTGGCGCAACTTGGCACTACCAGCTCAACCATTCGGTTTTACCCGTATTTCCGGTCTGAAGACGGGCGAGAACACGGTTTCTTCTTTTGGACATTGATCGTGCCGTTTATCGGGTTCGGCATTTTTGCTCTTCTATACATAGCTTTAGCAGGTGTGCTGCAAAATTATTTTGGTGAACGCTCGGCACTATTTGTTAACTACTATTATTTTGTTCTGCCCATAGCATTCTTCATGCTCTATCAAACGGTGTTCGAAACCGATAGTAATGTGAGAATGCGGATTGTCGTGCCTCGGGCGGTACGTGAACTGCTGACGCGAATAGGTCTGCTCATCCTTTATCTGCTTTATGCCTTCCGCTGGCTTAGTCTCGACGGCTTCGTTTGGGGATTATGTGCTGTGTATGCATTGGCTGCGCTATGCAATATCCTGTATTTCGTTCTTACAGAAACTGACTTGGGCATTTTTCGCCCTGACATCAGCTATCTAAAAAACAACCTACCGATAGTTCGGCGTTATGCAAGTTACACTGCTTTTTTAATATTATCAGCTGTTGCCACTATTTTGGCTCCGTATATAAGTAGTTTCATTATTACTGCCGAGCAAGGTCTGAGCGAAACAGGCATCTTCGCCATAGCTACTTATATGGCTGTTATTGTGAGTATTCCCTATCGTTCGTTAAATGCCATAGCGGCCCCGCAATTAGCTGCCGCAATCAAGGAAGACGATACTAAACAAATCAACTCGCTGACTTCACAAGTGGCTAACAACCTTCTCCTTGTAGGCTCACTTATTCTGCTGACCATTTGGATTAACATTGATTTGATTTACCATATTTTGCCCAATGGTCAAATATATGAAACGGCTAAATATTGCGTCCTTATCTTGGGTTTGAGTCAATTGTTGCTCGCGACCTTTAATATAAGCCTAACTACACTTAATTATTCAAAGTTTTATTACTTATCATTGATTTGGTCGGCGGTGCTGACTGTAAGTGCGATCTGGCTCAATAATAAACTTATCCCGCAATATGGAATGAATGGTGCAGCAATGGCTAATCTGCTGTCGTATGCGCTTTATTTTGTTTTGATTTTGCTCACAACCGGTTTGATGCTGCATACTACGCCACTAACTAAAAACATGCTCAAAACGCTATTTATTGCCACTATGGTGTTAGCACTTAACTACATCTGGAAAACGTATGCCCCTTCAATCAATATGTGGCTTGATAGCATTATTCGTTCTGTTATCCTATTAGGAGGAACTGCAATTATTACTTGGCAATGGCATATATCACCGGAGATAGAGCAATGGGTGAAAGACAAAATCTTTAGTATCAAGAAAGGTTAGTATGCGCTATTTCATCTACTTTTCATATAAGGGCACCGCGTACCATGGTTGGCAATATCAGCCTAATGCACTGACAGTGCAGGCTGTGTTAGAAGATGCTTTCAGTTTGATTTTGCGCGAGCGAGTGCCGCTTACGGCAGCCGGTAGAACAGACACCGGCGTACATGCTGTTCAGATGGTGGCGCATTTTGATTACGACTTCTCACAAAAAGATTTATCTAACTTTATTTATCGGCTTAATAATCTACTGCCGTATGATGTGGCAGTTGAAAAGATTGTACCTGTAAGCGATGACGCTCACGCCCGCTTCTCAGCAATAAGCAGAACCTACCATTACTATGTCTGTACCTCGAAGAACGCATTCTATACTATGCTTTGCACACGCGTTCCACACACATTGGATTTTGCTAAGATGAATGATGCTGCTGCTGTTTTACTTCAAACTCAAGACTTCGCTTCGTTTTGCAAAGCTCACACAGATGTCAAAACAACGTTTTGTAAAGTAACACAAGCCCAATGGACAGAGCAAGTGCCCGGTATATGGATGTTTGAGATTACCGCCGACCGTTTTCTTCGTAATATGGTACGTGCTATTGTAGGCACATTGTTTGCTGTGGGGAAAGGCAAAATAAGCAAAGAAGAGTTTGAAAGAATCATCAATCTGAGGCAACGCGAAGCCGCCGGCGACAGCGCTCCAGCTGAAGGACTTTATCTTTATAAAGTAGAATATCCCAAGGAGATATTTGCCTAAATGTTTCAACTAACTTATGAATAACTATACATAGGTTAATATTTTTCACATTTTTCGCCAAAAAAACGCACTGCTTATTCAGTGTATATTTATATATTTGCGGCATAATAAAAATAGTTATGCCATGAAAAAACATCTATCTCTGTTTGTCATAATAGTTTTGATGCTTATGGGTTGTGCTCAGAAGCAACCGAAATGTTGCCTTCAGAATAAAGTAAACGACTTAACTGCGACTGCGGCATTTAATATGCCTCAGATTGATTTGCCTCAATTCCCCAACCGTTCAATAAATGTTTTAGAGAAGGGTGCTATCAATGACGGTTCCACCCTAACTACCCAAGCTATTCAGGATGCGATTGATGAGATTTCAGCATCGGGTGGCGGTAAGGTCGTTATTCCCGCCGGAGTGTATCTAACCGGGCCGATTGTGCTCAAATCGAATGTCAATTTGCACACAGAGCGTGGAGCACTTGTGGTCTTCTCGCCTGATTTTTCGCTATACCCTATTCATGACGCATCCTTTGAAGGGCTTGACACCAAGCGTTGCCAATCACCCATTTCGGCATACAATGCTGTTAATATTGCCATTACCGGTCATGGAGCTTTTAATGGTTCGGGGGATTATTGGCGTCCTGTCAAGAAAGCTAAGCTGACGGCTTCGCAGTGGAAAAAGAAAATTGAATCAGGTGGAGTACTTTCAGATGATGAGAAGATATGGTATCCGACGGAGGGGGCTAAATATGCGGTAACACTTTGTCAGGATCAGAATGTGCCTGCCGGCAACTATTCTGATTCGATATGGGAATATATCCATGCTTTTCTGCGCCCCGTGATGCTCAATTTTATTAGCTGCAAGAATGTGCTGCTGGAAGGAGTTTGTTTTGAGAATTCACCCGCATGGAATCTGCACCCGATCTGCTGTGAGAATATAGTGCTTGCCAACCTTAATGTACGCAATCCGTGGTATTCACAAAATGGCGATGGCGTTGATGTGGAGAGTTGCAAGAATGCGGTTATTACTGATTGTATATTTGATGTGGGCGATGATGCCATTTGTATGAAATCCGGCAAAAACGAAGACGGACGGCGGCGTGGTATTCCGGCAGAAAACATAATAGTGAATGGTTGCACCGTTTATCATGGGCACGGCGGCTTTGTAGTGGGCAGCGAGATGTCGGGTGGCGTAAAAAACATTGAGGTGAAGAGCTGTCTGTTTGAAGGCACTGATGTGGGTCTGCGCTTCAAGTCAACCCGCGGACGAGGCGGAGTGGTAGAAAACATTTTCATCTCTGATATTTTTATGACTGACATACCCAACGAAGCTTTGCTCTTTGACCTTTTCTATGGTGGCAAAGGTGCTGGTGAGGAAACGGAGGAAGAAATAGCAGCACGCATGGGCGCAATGGTGCCACCGGTGACAGAGGAAACACCTCAGTTTAAAAATATTACCATTGAAAATGTCGTATGTCGTAATGCTAAACGCCCCATCTATTTCAATGGTTTACCGGAAATGCCAATACAAAATGTCAGCCTCAAAAACATCCGCATGACCGGCGGTGAAAATTCGCAATTTAACCGTACGGAGGACCTCACAATAGAGGAGGTTTATATCAATGGACAAGCATTGTAAGATTATTCTTGCCACCATAGGCACAATCGTACTCTCACTGCAGCTCCTCTCGTGTCGTAGTTCGGCACCGCAACCTTCAAACAGACAGCTGGTATGGGCACAGATGTTCATCAAAGGTGATATTCAAGAAAAGGGATTTTTTGAATGTAATGCTGAAGGTAAACGCTATGGCATTAAACCGGTGCGTCAGCAAACTTTCTACCTTGGCGAAAAGTCATTTAACATGATGCATCATCATGGTGTAGCTCTTGAAAGCGAGCAGATGGCTTATCGCATATATTTTGACAATCGTCATACTATTGATGTGTATGCCAAGCGAACTCCCCGTTTAGAGTTGGCGCGCTCATTGTGGTATCCCAATGACGAACAATTGGCGGAACACTTTGGGGACGATGTTCTCAAAGTAGGGAACACTATAGGTGTGGGTACAGTAAGGCCATACGATGCTCAGAAGCAGAAATTGACGGCAATGGATAAGTTCGTTTCAAGGACACAGCGCATAGTTTCACTCAATCAAAAAAAAGCGGTAGCGGAAGTTGTGGTGCAGGGCTTGCAGATTGAAGATACAATCGTTGATCTGACCACCCGTTATACTATTCTGGCAGGTCATAGAGATATGAAATGCGAAGTCTTTTGCAATGTTCCCCTTCACACTTTAGTTACCGGTGTTCAGAAAATAGGAAGCGGACCAAGCATAACCGAGAATGACGCGGATGCCTGCTTACTTGCCTCTTGGGGAACAGATTGGCCTGTTAATGATACCATAAAATATGCGAAAGAGACAGTAGGGTTGGCTGTAACAATACAGAAGCAGTATGTAACTGAATGTCTGTCTGACGATAAGCAACGCCTTGCCGGTATTAAGTTAGATGAAAAAGGATATGCCAAATTTTACTTGACAGTTGTTGCACAGAAGGAAGAACAGCCACAGGCAACTGATTTTGATACCTTCCTTAACTATGTCCGTTCATGGAAGCCCCAATATTAACAAATTAGACACATATTTTGAGTGACCGTCAAAAAAAACACAACTATATACATTTTTTTGTTGCACAGGAATAATATTGATTATACTTTTGCATCCGCTTTTGAGGAGTCAAGAGTTATTTCTTTGAAATAGCACAAACGAACGAAAGTCGTAGCGTAGCGAAGATTTTTGTGAGTGGAATGCGAGAAAAATTTATTTTTCGAGCAAGAGGAGCAATCGCGAGGACAACAATGAACGAGCATAGCGAGTTCAGTCCGAGTCCGAGCGCATTGCGACGAAGGTGCGGTAGTTCAGTTGGTTAGAATACCGGCCTGTCACGCCGTAGGTCGCGAGTTCGAGTCTCGTCCGCACCGCAGGAAGGAAAGACTGAACGAAGCGAATACCAGCAAATGCTGGTCGCGAGTTCGAGTCTCGTCCGCACCGCAGGAAGGGAGTCTTTAGGGCTCCTTTTTTTGTGCAGAGACCGAACGAAGCGAATACCAGCAAATGCTGGTCGCGAGTGTCTGTCAGAGCGAAACGCCCAATGCGGAAGATAACCTATTAGTGCTTGACAGTTTCATCTCTGCCAAGCGTATTGAGGGTTGTTCAGAAAGGAGTATGCGCTACTATCACACTACGATAGGCAGTTTCTAACGGCGGTCTGCGTACCCATTACTCAGATAACCACGTCGCAGATCCGTGATTATCTGGTGCGGTATCAGTCAGAACGGCGGTTGAAAACATTAGGGCGGTCAGCTAACATTGAGCGTGTACATCCGTACAAGTTTAGGCGCACCTTGGCAACGATGGCGATAGACAAAGGCATGCCGATAGAACAAGTTCAACGGTTGTTGGGTCATGTGCGCATTGACACGACCTTGCATTACGCGATGGTGAGCCAGCAGAATGTAAAGATGTCTCACAGAAAATATCTGGGATAAATGTTACACTCTAAAAATTGCGCACATGTAACAAATTATCGCCATAAAATTTGCATATACCATTATTTTTTGTACCTTCGCAATGTTTTTTACTCCGAGAATTGTTGCAATTGCAACTAAATTCGAAATGATTGCACACAATGGATATTCAAAGAAATGATTATGTGGAACGGCTCTACGCCAAGAGCTGGAATGGTAAGGTGAAGATAATTACAGGTATTCGCCGCTGTGGGAAATCGTACCTTCTATCGCACTTGTACAAGCAGTTTTTGATGGACAAGGGCGTAGAGAAAGATTGTTTTGTGGAGATGGATTTGGAAGAAGACTCCAATACCAGCTATCGCAACCCGCTGGTGTTATCCGAATACGTGAAGGCGCGTTGCAAAAACAAGCGGCGCAATTACTATGTCTTTATTGACGAGATTCAACGTTGCTACAAGGTCAAGAACACCGACATAGACGAATCTCTTGTTCCGGAAGAAGATAGAGATTTGCTCTATACGACTTTCTACGATGTCTTAAACGGATTAAGGAAACAGCCTAATATTGATGTCTATGTAACCGGTAGTAACAGCAAGATGCTATCAACCGATGTGGTGACATATTTCCGTGACCGTGGTAGTGAAATCAGGGTTTATCCGCTTTCATTTGCCGAGTATTGTTCACATACGGGATCGGATACGTACACTGCGTTAGGAAAATACCTAACTTACGGAGGAATGCCTTTAGCTGTGCTGGAGTCTGGTGAGCAGGCAAAACGCGACTACTTGGCAGATTTGCACAAGAACGTATATATGAAAGACATCGTTGATCGTTATAAACTGAAAGACGATATCGTCATCGATGCGTTGACCGATGCGGTTTATTCGGCCGTTGGTTCGTTATCTAATCCGACCAAGTTTGCCAATACCATAAATACCGTAATGGGACAAAAAACGACCGATAAAACCATAAAGGCTTATTTGGGGTATCTGGAGGATGCATATCTCATCTCGGTAGCAGAACGCTACGACGTCAAGGGTAAGCGCTACTTTGAAAACATCAAGAAATACTACGCGATGGACTTAGGATTGCGCAATGCGCGGCTTAATTTCCGGCAACAGGAACGCTCGCACCTGATGGAGAACCTGATATACAACGAGCTCATCCATCGTGGCTATCGTGTGGATGTCGGGGTAGTGGAAGTGCAACGGATGGTAGAAGGCAAGCGGCAGCAAGCGCAATACGAGATCGATTTTGTGGTCAATACCGGCACAGAACAGATCTATATCCAATCCGCGCTCCATGTAGATACCAAAGAGAAGATGGAGCAAGAGACATTCTCGTTGCGCCATACACGCGATTCGTTCCGTAAGATGGTCATTCTGGATGGTAACGAACTACCATGGATGAATGATGAAGGCGTTCAGTTTATAGGTGTTATCCCATTCCTATTGGATAGAAGCCTTATATAATTCGAGATGGTTATTGTAAATGGAGAAGCTATGAAAATTAAACCCAAAACGGTCATTAGCGTTTTGATGATTATGGTTTTATTTTTGATTAGATTTTTTGCCGGTTTGATGGCGCAATGGGGTTCCATTGTAACTGAAAAGCGGTAAAAAAGATGACTAAAAGAAAGCCTTGTAAGCGCAAAATGGTCTAATGACCGTTTTGGGTTAAAGACATTTGCACATTAGCAACAAAGAGTATAATGCCGCAAAGCATGAAGGGAGTCTTTAGGGCTCCGATATTCGAAGCAATTATCAACAATCAAGTTGAAATTTCTGACCTCATCAAGCAGCGCAACAATTATTGCCGCTATTGATGAACGGTTAAGTAAATTCAACATTGCCCTGACAGGCAACATTGACATTTGTGGCGGCGGCGAGTTGCGCAAGCCCTACGCTACGCTTCGGGTTTGCACTCGCCTTGCACACAAATTTTATTTTTCTGCCTACTTTTTATCGGATTTTCTGCTTACTCCAACTGATTATATATACCAAATGGTTATTTGATTTCTATTCCTGTAACTGTGTAGGTCTTGTTTCCGCGGCGGATAAGGAGCTGCCCGTCACGAAGGAGTTTGGAGACATGCGGAAGACCAGTATCCACCTCTTCAATTGCGGTAGTTACTTTGCGGAAGGAGAAGGTCCATTGTGCTACTTCGCTCTGTTGGTAGCCATCTGCACAAGCAATAGCTTTGACAGTAACGGCTTCGTTTCCGTATAGAACGATTGGTGCGCTATAGACATATCCCGTTTTGCAATCCGGATTGCTGCCATCTATGGTATAGAGGATGGTTGCACCTTCGGTAGCACACGAGAGGTTGAGTAGGGTGCCGAGTTCCACTACCGATCCTGATGCGATGGAAGCGACAGGTGTTTGTGCCGGCTCGATAACCGTAGCATCCTCCACATCGAAGGTTTGCTGGAAGGTTTGCGCTAATGGCACGTCTGCATAGCTGTGTACGCGTGTGCTGACGGTGAGCGTGATTTCGCGTGCAGTGAACGGTGTAGCGGGTACAAAGCGCACTTTGGATGCATAGGATGTGGCCGTGTTGTCATACGGGTATTGCTCATCTAACAGCATAATAGTTCCGGCAATCGCCTGATCGTTAGCAGTAACAAAGATATTGTCCGTATTGAGCAATGACGGCATCATGTACTTGTCGAATGTGATGTCGATAGCATCTTTGTGTGCTATAGCTTTAGATACTTCCGGCTGACGGAGTTGGACGATCGGGATATTGACCTCTAATTGCGGCGGTGGTACGGGCAGCCACTCGCTCTCAGTCGGCTCATAGCCGTCCTTCTCAAAGCGCACCTGCCAGAGACCTTGGGGAACATCCCAGTGGTACATACCTTGTGCATCCGTATAGAGAGGATTCTCTTGTCCGTAGTTCTCTGCTTCCCATACTACTTCCTCATCTACCATTTCACCGAACATATTTTCGCGTGCTGCTTTATAGTATATTGTCGCTTGTACGTCTTGCACACGATTGTACTCTACCGCTTCATATACGAAGCCGGAGGGGTCAATAAGTGTAGGTGGTTTTTCGCCAGGATAAGGTCGCCAATGTTTATTTTTACCTGTTTCATCATTAGGATTAGGATTTGGATTTGGATTAGGATTAGGATTATCATCACCATCACCACCACTATCATCTTCCGTTTTATGACACTTAAGTTTATCCTTATCCGCACTGCGCTTTACTCTATATGAGTTGGATAAACACTGCCCCTGTCGAAAATTATTCTTTGCGATATTATCCACAAAGCCTGTTATTGATCCTATAGCGAACGATGCTAATCTACGGATATTTTTGGCAAGCGGGTTCAGGGTCATAAAATAATCAATTCCCGTCATAATAGTGGAAACAGTAAACGCTGTGATGTACCTTTGTCCGACTTCGTCACGATTTGATACCGATAAATTTCTAAGATTATTCGCGTTAGCCAAATCATCAGGACATGGCAATATGGAATCAATAAATTCGTTCCATTTGCTTATATCTGTAATGCCCGCATATCCGAGTTGTATTAGGTCTTTTGTTTTTAATATCAAATCCACATACCCCAAGACTTCAGAGACAACAGCTGTTTTAACCAATACATTACTTTTTAGTGTAGCCAATTTTCTGCTGTAAGTATTTTTGAGGTTATCTAACTGTTTAATTTTATCAAGTTTAACATTTCTTAAGCGCTTTACATCTGATATTTGCCGATTGATATTATTAATTTGAGCCTGTGTCAACCCGGTTTGATATCGTGCCTTATTTAGGTTCTCCAATTGGTTTTCCAAGTCCCTTGCCTGTATTGCGCAAGCAGCGGATGATTCAGCTATTTCTAATTGTCTTTTTACCAGGTCCTCAATACCCTGTTGCAATTGCGATATGTCGTTTTCAATTGGTCGCAATACATTATCTTTCCAAACTAAAAAGATATTGATACTATTGTTTATGTTACCGATTGCGTTCTCTATAAACTCGATAACCGCACCTATATTGGGTGCACGTTTTGCCCTTATCCGATTGGCTATATCGGCATCTTTCGCATCAACTCGGACAAGACAAACCTTTTGCGCAGTCAAGTCAATAATGGTCATTTCCACCCCATCTGCATTTATAAGCAGATCCTGCCCGGCAGTCATTGGAATATGTTCAAATGAAGCCGTATCAACCGATTGCAAGTCGAAATCAGAAAGAGATAGCATAATCAGATATTTAGTCATACCATCTTCTTCGTATGTAATAGTATCTGAAATACTGCCCATAATGTTTAGACTTTCTTCTTCGTTTAACAAAAGGCTATCCGCGCAAGTAGATATATCTCCCCATATAACCAACAAGCTATCCAAATGTTCATCCTCCGATAAATTGTTAATCATATCATTCCCAAAACGCAAAATGTTATCAATAGAATCAACGGGAGTGAAGATCTCTTCGTTTGTATTCCAAATGGAATCAAAACCGGCAATTGCAAGGTACTGCCGAACCAGTTCCATTGAATTGGTCAAATCCTGGGAATCAGAAAGTGTGCTTAATAATTGATTCATTTGTTGTTGCTGCGATATTTGCGACAATGAATCTATTTGGTTATGTGTGAACACAGATTGAATGGAATCAATAACACTCTTGTGTTGCAGGCGATAATCATCTAATGTTTCTAATCGCTCATCTAACTCCGTTCTATCCCCATAAAAGGTCGAAGATGACACCTCATAACTCACAGCCACACTAACAGGGATATCATTGTCGTACAAATTACCAAACTCCCCTTTAGTTACCCAACAATGCTTGTCCGCACTATAAACACATGGTAGAACATAAGAATTATTGATTCCCGTAATAACTTTCAAGAATACATCACTTATAAGATTCGAATCATTGGTTGTAAACTCTATTCGGAAATCGAATACCCTATTGTAAATATAGTAGATATAAGATGCCGGTTTCTTATTCAGATCTAAATAATCGAATACCACCTCATAATTGGTGCCCATTTCCGGATTCCAATGGTACATTTTAACTTTAGATACTTCAATATGTGTGATATCTAACAAGCATTCTGCTCTATCGGTTTCATAAATTAACGATTCATCCTGTGTCACTTTAGCATAGATGGTATGTGAGGAATAATTATACGCGTTCAGTAGTTCACATTCTACCGACCAAAATCCATTCGCTCCGACATTTGTATGACCAATTACCCGATTTCCATCATACACTTCAATTTGTGCATTAGGATATGCCGTTCCGCTTACTACAATGTTTTTGTCGGCAGTTATCGAAGGTACAGAAATTGACAATGCTTCGGCAGTGAAATGGGCAGTACCGATGGGCTGTGTGATAGTTTGTCCATTTAGTTCAAACTGCACATAAGCATTGAGAACAAAGGTACCACTTTTGGTAGGTATCACACAGAAGCGCACTTTGTTCGATGCAAGCTCAAGAGGCACAGAGATACGACTGCCGGTGAAGGTATAGCCGCTAACGCTATTCCCCACCATAACCGAGTTTTCAACAAAAGAACACCCTTCGGGGACATCCATAAACAGCTGCACATTGCTGACAGCAGATGCGTATTCCGATTTGAAGTCCACACGTGCGGTCAAAGTCAGATAATTACCAATAACGATGGTCGACTTGTTGGCGGTGTAAGATGTGCTGTTCCCCGTATAATAGAGTTTGTTTTCATCCAATAAGGGTACTGAATCAATACGGATGTTACTGATTTTTCCGCTTTTCACTGTTACTGATTGTGACACATAATCCGTATTTTCAAACAAGCCTGTTGCTGCAAGATTGCTCAAGTCGTAGATGGTGTTGAACAAAGAGCTTTTACCCATCACAACCAATGTGTATTGTCCGTCAGCCAAATCAGTGATGGTCAATTCGTTATTCAAAAAAGGCGAGGTCTTAACCAATTTACCTCTTGCATTGTAGAGACTACCTACCACCGATTGATTTTCGGACTCGGTATATGTGGCTTGAACCTGTCCCAGTTGCGTGAGAGTGAATGTTGCCTTTGCGCTTTGATTATCAATCGTGGTGGTAACACTAACCGGCATGAAGTCATTGGTGCGGCCTGTTGCCGTTAGACGAAGTTGATCTCCATCATCCACATTTTCTAACAATGTGATACGCGGGTATTGTACTTCTTGTTTCTTAATGACCTTATTTTTTGTTACATTCTCGATTGTGAAATCAACATTGTTGAAATCGGCATACCAATGCTGAACGGCTACGGCCTCACCTTCCGCAATAGCCGGGTAATACTCAAAGTCATAAGTTATGTGAGCACCCGACAATTCAGTCAACCTAATGGAACGGGAAAATTCCTTGCTATGTAATACGCATTTTCTGTAATTGGAAGCAGTGATAGTCAAATCAAAGGGAGCGTCAATCACTGACAACGCGAATGTACCATCGCTTGCCGTTGTGACATTGAAAATCTTGTTATATTTATTGTTTGCCTTTTGCGTAACGACTACCGATGCACCGGAAACAGGAGCACCTGTTACACTATCCACTACCGTTGCAGCAATTGCTTGTTGCGGAAGCAGGGCTAATGTTGTTGTCAGCTTCGATTGAAGTGTATCTGCGATAACTCGTATAGCAGAATCGGGTTGTAAATATATGCCGCCGGCTGTTTCGTCCAATGCCACTTGATAATACACAATATTTCCTTCGGCTTGTCCTTTCAGTTCAGTACCCTTGCTTAGGTATTTTCCGTTTTCGTCTGTCCAAGTAATGGTTGTATGATCTGTCAGGTTATTTCCTTCCTCATTTTGCACCTGCAAAGTCAGGTCTACCGGCTGCAATAACGAGGCAAAACTAATGGTTGTATCTTTGAGGCCAAAAGTGACCATTTCCTGACCAAAGCTACGTCCTTGTGCGTTTCTCAAATCGAGTTGATAGGTAGTGCCTTCAAACACATTGGTAAACGAATACACATTTCGGTTGGTTATCACATATCGGCGGAGTTGTCCGCTTTTGGTGTCTAACAGTTCGAGGAACATGTTTTCGTACGAGTGCACTTTGTTTTCCGGCAGGGAGACATTGAGCGTTTGTACATTCATTGGGAGTATGACAAAGTTGCCCCATAGTGTGCTCGACTGATAAAGTGAGACGGCGGCTGCCGGCACACGGACTACCAAGTCGTTATCTACTCCGTTAAACGGATTATAGGCATAGCTGTCCAATACGGGTGGGGCAGGTGCATAGAGAACAATCTCATTCAGTGCTGTACAACCATTAAACGCATTACTTCCTATTGTTTCGACAGTTGCCGGTAGAAGAATACGGATGAGTTTATCCATACCTGAAAATGCCCAAGACGGAACGGCCGTGTAGCCGGTTGTTTGGCTAAGATCTATCACCTCAGCATTGTAAAAATTACTCAGTACACCGTAATCATTTGTAGTCATTTCGCCTTTAATAACCACCGATTTGACATTGGCATAATTATAGTCCACCAGATTATAAACTGCGTTACTGAGGGAGCCGCGTGTAAAGCGGTCAATAATCAGCGTGCCCGTAGCGGCATCATAGAGGTTAGTTCCGGGGTCTTCGGGTGAAGAGGGGTTGAATTGGAAGCGTGCCGTAAAGGTCATATCGTTTTCGCGCATTGTGAGCGCAACGGGATTGGATGTTGATTCCAAGCGGTCGCCGATATACCACCCCACAAACTCATATCCGGCGTTCGGGTAAGCATAGATACGTTCTTGCGCACCTTCCGCCATATAGAACGACGAGCGGTTGACGGAGCCTCCGACAGAGGGAGAGGTATAGATTGTAACCTTATGCTTTTTAACCACTTCTCCCTGCCCTTGTGGATCATCGGGTGAAGTGGGATTGAATACTTCGGGTTCATAGGTCATCTGCGCTGTAACGACTACATTACGCGCGGGCATGGTAAAATATAAATAGGTGTTAGTTGTTAACACACTGTCGCCGCAGACCCATTGCGACAACTTGAAATTCTTGGCTGGCGTGATGCGTAATGAAATTTCTTGTCCTTCCGCAGTCATAGTGCGTGTGATATTGGCCGTACCACCGGCGGCAGGCGAGACCTGCACTTGCAAAGTGTAGTAGGGCATTGGGTCCCCCGGGTTGGCGGGGTCAAATTCGCCTAATTGTGCATGCAGGCATAATGCCCACATACACAAAACGAATGAACTGATTAATAGGCGTTTCATAATTCGATTCCTCCTACCGTATATTTTTTGCCTTGCGGCGAGGTGATAATCAATTGTCCGTTTTCAATCGTCTTCATCGGAGTGATGAGGTCTTGTGTCTCCTCTAAACCGGTTGGTATACGCTTGATAAACGAGACAGAAAAGCGGCTGTTGAATGTACCTGCTTCCGTGGTAAACGTATAATCTTCGTTACTCAAGTCCGTACTGTTGAGCGTTTCGTTATCTACAAGAATAATTCGGCGGTCTTCGGTTTGCGGCATATTGACGTGAAGTGTATATTCACCCGCTGCTCCGAAATAAGCACCTAATACATAATTGCTTTGTTCCGGACGCTCGTTGATGGCATAATGGATGCCATTGTCAGTAATATAGAGTTGGGGAATAGTCTTGTCGGTTGAGAGCATCTTCGCGGCATCGCGTGTGAGTTCGTAGTCAGCCGAAGCGTTTTCGTTGAGCACTAAACGGGCGCGGTCGGAATAGTAGGCATTGGAGAGGGTAAAATTGAATACCTTGCGGGTTGCATTGTTTGCTTTAGCGCGTCTTGGGGCGTAATAATAGTAATCATCTTTATCATCCTCTTGCGATACTTCTTGATAATTGACAGCCGAGCGTCCTTCTTTATGGAACGTAATCGCTGTTGTACCTTGTGGAGCTTGCAGGAAGAAGCCTTCTGCCGGGCGGAGTGTATAGTCATCATCTAAAGGCGAGTAGGCGGTATAGCCGCTGCCGTTCCAAGTAGTGATAGGTGCTTCGAAATCCATTTGTTGAATATCGAACGAGCAGGGATAGGGATTGCCCACGAGGTTCCAACTGCGGTTCTGCGGGAACTCGGCAGAGTACTCCGTCAGCGGTACTGCTACATCGTTGGTGGCAAAGATGTCCTGCAAGTGGCTGTTATTAACAGCAGGCATGTTAAAGTAATAGAGAAGTGTTGCGGAAGAAGAGGTTGAATTGTTCTTATATGAGCCACTTCCTTCCACTACCCAGTATAGGATATATCCCTTATGTGCTTGCAGTACGCCGTTGGCGGGCACGTTATTCCATGTCTCGCCATTGCCGGAAGCACGGTTGGCTCCCGAATACTCACGGATCACCCATTGGGAGGTACCTACTGTACCCGTTCCCTCTGTGCCGATAGTGATATCCGCCATATTGACATCAAACGGCAAGGAGAAGAAGTTCCACTGATTGGAATAAGGTACTAATTTGACGGAGACTGCATCTGCCGTCATCGGTGAGTTGGCGAGCAGAATGCCGGTGTAAGGGATATAGGTGTAGGAATAGTAATACTCATTATCATTAGTATCATAATAGTAACCGTAACTATATTGCTTCGGCATAGAACCTATCTCTTGCACATAGTTCCCCAGTGCCAAGGCTTTGCTTGCACTCATAGTCAGTGCGGCACCATCATTAATGGTTAGATTAGCTTTAGATGCTATACCATCCGTAGTTGAGAGCAGGAGATCGCTATTGATATTCAACTCCGATATATTTCCATCAATCGGCAGGATTTGTCCGAACTGATACCAGTTGTCATGGAGTTTATAGGCTGCAAGACTGATAGAAGGGACATGCAGGGTCATGCCGGCTGCCTCAGAGGTGTTGAATACGCTGAAAGTAAGCGGTGCTACCACATAGCAATAGACATCTTTCCATGATGACGAGAACGATGCCCACGATGTCACCGATGCCGGGATAGTAATAGAGGTGGCATTGGTGAAGTTGCCGTTACCTACTGTTGTTACTCCTGCCGGCAGTTGCACATTGGTAAGATACGGTATGGCTTGCTCGCCTATTTCCTTTAATGCGGCGGGGAAAGTAATAGAGGTGAGTTTGTCGCAGCCGTAGAAGCAGTTTTTAGGAATAACTTCCAATTCATCGGAAAGAGTAACGGATTGCAAATTACCACCGACTGTTACATCTTGTCCGTTTACATACTGACTTGTTTGATACATATAGAATGCACCTTGTCCTAAACCGGTTACATTGGACAAGTCTACTTGCGTCAAGGCATAGCAGTTATAGAAAGCATATTGGCCGATAGAAGTAACAAGTGGCATAGTAATAGAAGCCAGATTTGGATTACTACTAAAAGCGTAGTTGCCAATGGTTTGCACAAGTGGCATAGACACAGTCTCCAGTGTTGAGGTAGAAGAAGACGAAGAATAGAAATAATAATCATCATTCATTGCAAATGCATAATTGCCAACAGAGAGTACTTTTGGCATAGTCAGAGAGGTCAAATTTAGACAATTGTTGAAAGCGAAATTGCCGATGGATTCTATATTATCCAAATTGATGGAACGCAGCCGTTTGCAGCCATAGAAAGCATTGTCGTTGACTTGGATACAAGTAGTAGGCAGCGTGACTTTTGATAATTTGGACATATCCTTGCAACCGCCGATGCTTGTGATGTTCGTGCCTGAGAGATCCAATATCTGCAAATTGGTCATACGACCGAGGTACTGCATATCCGCTTCATTGAGCGTGCCGGTGACGGTAAGAGCTAATACATCGGTCCATGTCTTGGTTCCTAATGCCTGTACGAGTACCTGCCCGAAAGTCCCTGCTGTAGCTACATGTACGGTGTAGGTGTTTGTTTCGTCCGGGAGGAGGCTTTTGCAGGTGGTCGCTTGAAGATTGCCATTACTATTGAATTCCGTACATATAGAACCGGTTTGATTGGTGAGGAGATAGTTATTGTTTGGATAACTATAATTAGTTGTATTTTCCATCCAACCTACATGATAAGGCGTATTCTCTTCTATCTGGAAAGAGACGGAGAACCAACCCTCTTCGTCTATATGCGCCTGCTGTCCCCAGATAACAGGTTCAGTGCCATACGAGTAACCATACGCATATTTTTCATAAGCATCATATGCATCGGTGCTGCCTGTCCATACATAGGCATAGGCAGTTTCCCAATCCACGGAGTTCGGATTCAAACGAACAGTATAAGTTACTTGCGATAATACTTCCGCTTGCACAGATGTGCATGTAAACAAAGCGCATAATGCGCATGTCAAAAATAAAATTTTTCTTTTCATAAGTAAATGAATTATTTGGATACCCCCTCTTACACCTTCGGGGATTGGTTTTTATGATTTTCTCAAAGCCGGTGGCGTTATGTGACGCTTATACCAACAAAACAAAAAAGCGGGACTGCAATCTTGCTGTTCCGCTGGTTAAGGCTCTGGTATTGCCTTCAATTCCGAACAAGCAACACGTAGCCCACGCCGTATGTATAAAATGGTACGCGATATGCGCCCACAACGTATATACATACCCGAGGACATCTTGTGCTGCAATGTTTTGGAATTTACGAATTTACCAGATTCTAACCAGCCAAAACAAAGTGCTAAAGACGCCTTTTCAATATGTCCAGTACCCCTCCCGCGTTAAGGACACATTCCCTCGACGTGGGCAGAATACTACAAAACTTCCGTTTTGCGCTTCTATATAACAAATTCTGTTATATACTTTCCTTGCTCCGGTCGCGAGCATGATGCTCGCGCTCCTAAAGTGCGCTGCAAAAGTACGACATTTTTTGACTTGTACAAGAGTTTATTTATTTTTCTCATATAAACCCAAAACGGTCATTAGACCATTTTTGGTTAAACTACTCCGTTTACGGCTTTGAGCAGGGTGTCAAAGTTCTTGACCGCTGCGTAGTGTATGTTGATGTTGGCAGGGAGGTTATTGAATAACTTTTCAGCGCAACGTATCTTTGCCTGCTCAATAGGTTTGAGTTGCAAGGAGTCAAGTGAGCCTTTCGTTTCAGCGATAAAGTACACGTGTTGCACCATTCCCTCTTTGAAAGCTATAGCCCAGTCAGGGGAGTAATTGCCAACCGGTGTCGGGATGTGGAAGCCTTTGGGCAGTTTGGCATAAACAACAACTTCGGCTGCGTGGTCAAGTGCCTCTGCCAGCTCTCGCTCCACGCTTTGACCATCTTTTGCATATCCATCGGTAAAGACATAATCTTGTATGCTCTTTGCTGCTTGATATGCCTTGCTGTAGTCTTGGTGTTTCTCCTCCGTGAAGATACTTGTATCGTAACTGCCCTCCACTTGATTGTAGCGGATATGTTCAACAATCATTGTGGCTTTCTGCTCGTTAATTAGCTTGATAACAGATGAGATAAACTCTTCCGGATTGAGTTGGTACATTGCGAATTTTTGCGGGCGTATCTTGGAAAGTATGGTAGCGACTGTCTTGCGCGTGAGCATAGTGCCTTTGGCAATCTGACCGATAAGGTCGTACTTAACGCGAGTTACGACTTTGACCTTGACAATGTTCTCACCGGTGCCGGTAGTAACAATATCTACTCCGTCCTGCTGTTCACCGACCGTTTTTCTGTAAGATAGCTCGCTAACTTGCAGTTTCGTATCAATATGAATTACGCTCTTTTCAATCAGCTGCTCTGAATCGAAAGTAACGGTGTAAGCGTACTTGTGATTGAGTTTGTTCCATAGTTCCAACCACTCTTTCTTCTTGGCGTTGTCGTTCAAGTTGTTGGTGACGGTAGGCTTGTTGCCGTTTTCTATCATACCATCAAGAGCCGATGGGTCGTAGATACTCTGTACCAACTTGTAAACGACATCGGTGAGTGGCGCAAGATTGTCAGGCAATGCAGGGAGCGTTTCGGCGGTAAGGTCTTTGCGGAATTTTTCTTGCACTTCGCCTTGGGGCGTAATATAGCCGTTCATCGCAAGATGTAAGAAAATAGAATTGGCATCTGCCTCCGTAATCTTATACGGCTTTTCCTGCCCTGCAATCTTAACGTTCTTCCCTTCGAAGAATTTTGGTGTTGCTTTCTTGGGGCGGTCGTAGAGGTTATCACGAATTTCAGTTTGGAGTGCGCCAACGAAATCAGCATAGCCTTCGCTGGCGATAACCGTCAGTTTGTTTATGTTCTGCACGCTGTTTTCGCCAAGCGTTTCCATGTCTTGGCGAATACCGGCATTGTTCACGCAGAGGCGTAAGCCACGACCAACCTCCTGCCGTTTCTGTGTGGCACTGTTGGACTGACGGAGCGAACATATCTGGAACACATTGGGGTTATCCCATCCCTCACGTAAAGCGGAGTGTGAGAATATGAAGCGTACCGGCTCGTTGAAGCTCAACAGCCGTTCCTTGTTTTTGAGGATAAGGTCGTAAGCGGAAATATCATCTGAGAAGGTCTCACCACGTTTGACCTCACTATTGACAGCGCGACCTTTGCCGTCTATGGAGAAATATCCGGTGTGGGTTGCTTGCGGTGCAATCTCTGCAAGGTAGGAAGAATAATCGGGGTCGTTGAGTTCCCGGAAATCGCTGTAGATGTTTTGGTATTCCTCCTCAAAAATCTTTCCGTATATGCCAAGCAACTGATTGCCTTCATCATCATACAGACGGTAGTTCTTGACTTCATCAAGGAAGAATAAGGACAGCGTCTTTATTCCTTTGTGGAAGTTGACCTGCTCTTTGCGCAAGTGTGCAAGGATAGTTTCGCGTATCTGTATGCGAGCCTTGTGTTCGGCTGTGACATTACCCATAGCTTCGCCGATGTGCAGTTCCGTACCATCGGAAAGCACAATCATATTGCGGAGCGGCAGAATCTCTTGAATACGGCAGTTTTGGTACTCGTTCAACTCGTTTGAACGATAGTACAGATCATCACCTTGTCGGAAGTTGGCTGTTTGGCGTTTGATGCCGCCACTTTTGAGCTGATACTCATAATCAAGGCGAGCCATTGGGGGTTGGTTCTTGGAAAGGACGATATTCTCCAAGAACAGATAGCGGTTCTGTCCCTGTATGTTTTTCAGTTCAAAGCCCATCACCTCAATTTTCTTGACGAGTTTCTGCTTAAATGCGTCAAGAGCGTCAAGCACATATACAGGATTGTGTACATCTTTGTGCGTGGCGGAATAATTGAGGGTGAAAAGCGGCTTGAACTGTTTGAGTGCGGCTTGTGTGGCTGCGCCTCCCATCTTCTGCGGTTCGTCCATGATGATGATTGGGCGGTTGGCACTAATCACATCAATAGGACGGCGCGAACCGAAATCATCGCGCTTGCTGTAGATGATACGCGCGGCTTTGTTGTTCGCTCCCTCTTTGAGTGAAGAAGCAAAAGCCTGTGTATTGATAATCATTACGGAGATGTCGTTCGATGTAGAGAACGACTCAATCTGTGTGAGGTTGTCGGAGTTGTAGATGAAATAGCGGGCCTTCTTGCCGTATTCCTCCATGAAGTGGTCTTCGGTAATCTCAAAGGATTTTTTCACGCCCTCACGGATGGCGATGCTCGGTACGACAACAATAAACTTTGACCAACCATAGAGTTTATTGAGTTCAAACATCGTCTTGATATAGACGTATGTCTTACCTGTGCCGGTCTCCATCTCAATATCCAGAGCGACACGACCGAGGTTGTTGCTCAATGTGGAAGATATATTGAGGTTATTGGCAGCCTGTATGGTCTGCAAATTATCTAACAGTTGTGGGTCTGATAGTTTCACCTCTTGGTTGGAGTAGCCTTGTTCCGTGTGTGCGATACGATTATCCTCAACACGTTTCCCATCGGCGGTAACGATATAGTATTTGCCTTGGTCAAGGATATACTCTTGTAAGCCTTGGTTGGGCTGTCCGCTAAACACCTGTACGGTGCTTTCCACGGCATCCTGCTGATATTGTTGTTTCTTAAATTGCAGTTTCATAGGTCAAAAGTATGACGGTTAAGCAAATTACGTTGCAAAAGTATTGTAAATAAACTAAATACGCAAATTTTAATTATATGATTAGTGTGTTATTGCAGTAAAATCCGTGCTTTTTTAGTGTGTTATTGCAGTAAAAATCGCAATAATTTAGTGTGTTATTGCAGTAAAAGGTTACAAATTTCCATTGTTCGAAATAAGTTTTTTCAATGCTTCTATATCCGGCAGAGTTCGGCGCAAACGGTCGGGCATATCGGCAGTTGTCTTATATGTAGCAACGCCCATTGGATTCTCATAGCCTTGAATAACGAATTCCACATACGCCTTGTTTGCTTCACGACATAAAATAATGCCTATCGACGGATTCTCATTGGGCTTGCGAATCTCTGTATCGAGGATTTTTAAGTATGATTGCAGTTGCCCTAAATACGCAGGTTTGAACTTTCCTTTCTTCAATTCCACTGCTACCAAACATGCTAATTCTCTGTTGTAGAACAATAAATCCACATATTCGTTTTCGCCAAACTTCTCTAAATGATACTGGTTACCAACAAATGTAAAGTCATTACCAAACATCATTATGAAATTTTTTACATTGTGGATAATCTCTTGTTCTACAATTTTTTCATCGATATCTGATTTGTCGCGTACATTCAATTCCTCGACATTGATGTAGTCCAATAGATATTCGTCTTTAAACATTTCAATGGCTTTCAATGCCTGCGAATGTTTGGGCAAAGTAGCAAGGAAATTGTTGGGCATAAGGGATTGGTGGTGATACAAATCTTGCTTCAATATATCACGCAATTTATATTTATCCCACTTATATTCTGCCGTTTTCTGTATGTAAAAAAGTCGTTCTTCAAGAGTTTGTGTCTTAAACAGAATTTCCATATGGTGTGTAAAACTGATTGACAGGAAATCGTAAGCATGTTGTATGTCAAAAGTGCTTTTACCAAACTCTAATTCAGATACTTGTATTGTCAACTCTAAATTAGTCGCCATCGGCGACTGAATTTCACCAGCCATCGGCTGTTGAAATTCGTTTTTCAATTCACCAGCCGTCGGCTGTTGAATTATATTTTTATCAATATTAGTTGGTTGCGTAAAAATGACATCCTTCCAATCTTCATAAAATTGGCGCATATTTCTAATACTGGAAACACCAAATCCTCTTAGTCCCGGAAGTTCTTTTTGCAGTTGTTGACTAATGGTTGCTATTGCGCCACTTCCCCATTGCTGAATGCGAGAATTTTCCGATATATATCGACCAACAGAAAAATACAATGCTAATTGGTTGGCATTTACACCTTTAACTGTGCGTTCTTGACTTTGCAAGATAGCGGTTTTAATGACTTTAACCGCTTGTGATATAGGCAGTAATGAGTTGCTTTCTGCTACAGTCCGGGGCGTATCTGTTATTTTATTCATATTCATATATTTATAATGTATTATTACACTTTTCCAAGCGACTTTTTTGGCAATCCGTACACTTTTCCAAGCGACTTTGGATTTTATTACAGCGTTTTGATAGTAGTGTTGGGGCTGTAGGTCTTGAAAATTTGTTCGAAGTTAGTAGCCGTGCTGTCGTTGGCGTAACTTGAGTCGCGCAGGGTGGCATATTGCGGTTGCTGTTTGGCAATGGCGGTGATTACGCTGTCAGTAACGCCGGTGTCAAAGCAGGCAATGAGGAAATTGTCTGCCACATTATAGACGGTCTTGCCGTCAAGTTGCTGAACGGTAATCTTGCTATCAAGAGGCACCCCGAGTTCAAGCATAACTTGGAAAAGCAGGTCTTCGCTTGTGCGACCGTCTTTGACATTATCCACTTGGTTGAACAAGTTGGCTTGGGACAGGTCTTGCGGCGCATAATAGACATTTTCCATATTGGTGGAGTCGAGTCTCAATACCCTGAACCCCGTATCAAGGTCTTGTGTGGTTAGCGGACTGTCCTCTTTGATTTTCTTACCTGCCCTGCGGATACGCTCCTT
>CAKZZM010000158.1 GCA_937885465.1 uncultured Bacteroidales bacterium | reverse complement strand
TCTCCATGGCTATCTTCGGTTGCGTGATGATAGTCGCAGCCTTCATCGTGCCGCCAACGGGCGAGATACATCCGTCAGTGCTGACCGCTTTCGGTGAAATACTCACCTTTGCCGGAGCAGTCCTCGGCATCGACTACAACTACAAGTTCAAAATCCACAAAGAAAAGGAGGTGAAAGATGAGGAACATTGATGAGATTATAGTGCATTGCACAGCCACCCGTGCCGGGCAGCGTTTTACTGTCGTTGATGTTCGCAAGTGGCATCTCGAACGAGGCTTCAACGACATCGGTTATCATTTCCTTGTGCTGTTGGACGGCACAATCCAATCCGGCAGACCTATCGATAAAACAGGCGCACATTGCAAAGGACATAACCAAAACTCCATCGGAGTTTGTTATGTCGGCGGACTTGACAAAGACGGCAAACCTTGCGACACACGCACCACCGAACAAAAAGAGGCGTTGCTTTGGCTTTTGAAAGACCTCAAAAGCCAATATCCCAATGCTGTTATTCACTCACATCGGGACTTCGCAAAAAAATCTTGCCCATGTTTCGATGCAACAAAAGAGTATGCAAGTATATGAAAAAGAGATTTCTGTTTTTCGCCTGTGCCTGTCTGTTACTTTGTGCTTGCAGCATAAAGAAACACACCGTCACCAATACGGAGCAAAACACATCTGACTTTCGACTGCAAACGAGTTTGCAGACAAAAGTCTTGATAGATAGTGTTCTGCAAAGTGTTGATTTCAGTGCAGACAGCGTTATAATTCTTGTAACGCCGTCTGCAACAAGTGTTGTGGAAGCGGACAGTATGCAGCCGTCAGATTATTCGGCTCATACTGCGTTTTCGCTGAATAGTCCGCCGTCTATTCGCATCACTGCCCACAATCCACATCTGAAAAGCGAAAAACAAAAAACCAATCTTGTAGTTACGCAACAGACAGAGCAAGACTCGGTGGCGACCAAAACTAACGCTAATAGCCACGCCGATGTATCAAAAGATACAATCGGAGTGGCAAAGCCGATGAACGGCACTGTCGTTGCTGTTATCGTCATATTGGCTGTTTTGATAGTTGCTACTATAGTCCTTTTGCTCTTCCTGCGCAAGTACAGGATTATTTGAAAAGCACATCGGCATTTTGGCGAAAAAACGCTAATTTGCCAAAGCATCAAATCTCGCTCCCATTTCCCTCAATGTTCCCTCGCTTTTCCCTACCTGCCAAACACGGGACAACTACGGGAGAACTACGGGACAACTACGGCTCATCGTACCGCAATTTTTGCCCGACTGCCGCAAGGCTCAACCGCGATTTTTTGCTGACTGCCGCAAGACGCAACTGCAATTTTTGCCGACTGCCTCAAGACCCATTGTGAAATTTGTTTAATTTGAATAATAAGTATGAAAACAACCATTTACATTTACGCCTGCCTCGTCATTGAGCACGAGCAGCCCCACCGTCCTCACCGCCGCCACTCCGACAAAGCCCTGCACCGCCTGTGGCAACACATCTGCCCCATTGAGGACAATATCCGTTCATCTATTGAGGACAATATCCGTTCATATAAATAGGCGAATGTTATTCGCCGCCGTTACCGTTCATAAAATCAAACGCCTATGCAAACAACCAACACTTTCATTGCCAAAGAAGATTTCCGCCTCCGCTACGGCATACCCCGTGGCACTTTCCGCCGTTACCTTAGGCTTGCCGAGCCGCAGATGCCACAACCGTACTCCAAGTACCAAAAGTACCTCACCCCTGCCCAAGCCGATTTCCTCATCCGCCACCTCTGCCTCGACCCACCTTAATAGGCATCCGTCCATATATCGCGGCGCATGTTATGTGCCGATTCTTTTGCTATGTGCCGCCCCCTTTGTCCCTTGTGCCTGCATCCAATGCAGGCTTTTTCTGTCTTCTTTTGTGCCGAATTAAATCCGGCTTGCAGTGTCCATTAGGTCGGATACTATCCGACTTTTCGCCACATTCCCTTGCAAAAATCATTTTCTCACCCCCAATTTACTCTAAAACAGCAAATAAATTTGCATATCTGCAAAAAAAAGTGTATCTTTGCGCCAAATTTCAGAAGAATGTTAGTTCGCAAGGAAAACGAGATTATAGCAGATCCTACTTTCCAAGCAATCCTGCAAGGAGTAGTTGAGATTATTGAGCATTCCCGCCAAAGCATTGCTGTTTATGTCAATCAAGAGATAACGATGATGCATTGGCATGTGGGGAAATTCGTGTTGCAACAAATCAATTACGAAGATAAAGCAGAATATGGCAAAAAGATTGTGGCGACACTGTCGCAACAATTGACAGAGCGTTATGGTAAGGGCTTTACCGTATCCGCCATTTTCCGTATGCTAAAAGTTGCACGTCTCTACCCTGACGAGCAGATTATGGCGACACTGTCGCAACAATTGACTTGGAGCCAACTTGTTGAACTCATAACCATAGAACAAGAACCCAAACGCCTTTTCTATCAGCAGATGTCTATCAGGCAACGTTGGAGTTCGCGTCAGTTACGCAAGTACGAAGATGCTATGCTGTATGAACGCTCGCTTATTGCTGCCAAGCCAGAAGACAAGCAGATAGCGCAAATGGAAGATTTGGAACCAGGTGAGTTAACCCCGGATATGGTACTACGCAGTTCATACGTGTTAGATTGTTTGGGACTGAGCGGCTACTACTCCGAGAAAGACTTGGAAAATGCTATCCTGCAACAGATGGAGCGTTTTATCCTCGAATTAGGGCAAGGGTTTGCGTTTATGGAAAGACAAAAGCGCATTTCTGTAGATGGCATAGATTACTACATTGACTTGCTTTTCTATCATCGTACGCTCAATAGGTTGGTAGCTATTGACTTAAAATTGGGCAAGTTCAAACCCGAATACAAAGGGCAGATGGAACTCTATCTCAAATACCTGCAACGCTATGAGCAACGTCCAAATGAGCAGTCGCCAATCGGATTGCTTCTTTGTAGCGAGGGGAATAGTGAACATGTAGAACTGATGATGTTGGACGAGGATAATATCCACGTTGCCCAATATCTGACCGAATTACCTGATAAACAATGGTTCATAGACCGCCTTAATCGTTCAATAGCCATTGCAGCAGAACATAAAAACGAAAACAAACCAAACAACTAACCACCACCCGCCTATGGCATAAAACTCCGCATCAGCAATGATGCAAAACATAGGCAATAATTATACAGACAGCTCCACAGCGGTGGGCAATGACATAACAGAGCTTTAGCTCTTATTCTCTCTTTCAGAAATCTGGTAAATTTCGCTACGAGAATAAGCAAGCGTAAAGTTCACGCTTTGAAGCGTGGATTATTCGTGCTTATATGTAGCATAGGTTTACCAGAGCCTTGAAAGAATGTAAGCAATTCTTATATACGAATAATCTACGCTCTTTTCATACTATATCCGTCTATCTAACAATATTATAAAAATTATGAGTACACTTTTTATAATCAGTGAAGACGAGTTTGCTTTAAGAGCAGATGCAGTCTTAAATGAGTTGAAAGTCAAAAATAAGACATTCAGCACATACCAATTTATTGAAATGTTCCGCAAACATAACGAAGCGGAATATATCCAATGGCTCACATTAGCCTCATATCCCGCACGGCGAAAAGCTTTTAAGGAAGTTCACACAAACTTTGGCAAATTATTAAGCAGGTTGTCAAAATCGGGACGACTTTCCATTAAAAGTATAGGTAAGTCAAAAGCACAGCGAGATGTATTTGGCGATAACGAACACATAGAACAATGGATAATAATTTAATTAAAAATATTGTGTATGAAAAAATTACTATTTGTGGTGTGGCTCACGATAGCGAGCCTGCCAATTTTTGCAGTCGATTATGATGCAGTTATTGACAATTTGTATTACAAGTTCAGTGGTTTAACGGCATCTGTAGTCGGGTGTACTAATATTCAGGATTTTCCCGGTGCTTACCAGTTGACAGATGGTAATTCCACCGTTTGGGTTGTAGATATAATTATCCCATCTACCGTTACCAAAAATTCTACAACTTATACAGTAACATCAATTTCTGCAGGGGCTTTTAGTTCTTCAAATGTTAGAGGGGGATCTTTACATTCCGTGGTTATTCCGAATAGTGTTACTTACATAGGAGAAGGTGCCTTTGGGTGGCAATATTATATGGAATATATTAACATTCCAGAAGGAGTTAGTTCTATAGAGAAGAATGCCTTTTGCGGGTTAGGAATTTCATCGATAGTATTACCGTCGTCTCTAACTTATATAGGAGAAGGCGCTTTTGAGTCGTGTAGAAACTTACAAAATGTAATAATTCCTCAAAACGTGTACAACATAGACAAAGCTGCTTTCTATAATTGTGAGAATTTAACTTCTATTCAATTCCCCACTGAAAACCTCCGCTACATAGGAGAAAGAGCTTTCTATAATTCAGGACTTACTTATGTTGAAATTCCATCAAGTGTATGGAGTATTGGAAGAGATGCCTTTTCTTATACTAAGCTAAAGAATATCTCTATTACAAATCCAAATTGTGGCATTGATTACTGCGCCTTTGCATACACACCTTTGGAAAATGCGACAATCGCAAGTGCAGGTCAATATATGTTTCTTGGAGTAAGCGATATTGAAACAAAAACGAAAAAGCTCACTATCACTTTATTGGATGGTATAAATTGGCTACCTGATTACGCTTTCATTCATACGGATATTGAGAATATCAATATTCCTGCGTCAGTAGTTTCTTTAGGAAAAGGGGTATTTTCGGATTGTAAAGATCTAAAAACAATAACTTTCGAATGTAGTAATATTTCAGAGATACCGGATATGTTTTTAAGTGGCTGTGAATCATTAGAAGATATTATTATTCCTGAAGGTGTCAGCAATATTGGCGAGTATGTATTTAGAGAATGTGGAAACCTTAAGAAAATTGAATTTCCAAGCACACTCACTCATATAGGCAGAGGTAATTTTAATTACAATCATGAAGAGGACACCAATTTGGATGTGTACATCCCTAATTTATCTCAATGGCTCAACATTGATTTTACAAGAGATGAATATGGAGGTTTCGATTATTCTAATCCTTTGTCAAAATCTTCTAATTTCTATGTGAACAATGAAAAGTTATCTGGTATATTAACGATTCCTTCTGATATTTATGATTTGAAATTAGATGCATTAGGATTAGCCATAAACAACCTTAGTGGTATTGAAATACCATATTCTGTTCAATCTGTCAAACATCCAATTACTGTAGGAGATAGCTTGAAATGGATTAAAATGGAGAGTCAAACACCCCCTGCATTAGATGATTATTATAACTTTTGGGGTACAACACTATTAGTTCCATGTGGGTGTATTCGTGCATACCGTGATGCAGAGCATTGGAAAGAATTTAGTGAGATTTGGGACATCCCATACTATTATGAATTCTCCGTAAATAGAGATTTTATTGTAGATGATTATTACAATTTGGGTTATGTTGATATTCAACAAAAACCAAATTGCGCTAACGATGCAACATTGATAGTAGAAGCCCATCCCCGAGATGGCTACCACTTTGCACAATGGAGCGATGGTAATAAAGATAATCCTCGTACGATACAGTTAACCGACCATACTTATTTAACTGCTGAATTTGCTGAAGGTGTATCAGGAATAGAAGATGTACATATCAATGCCATAACTCCCCAAAAAGTAGTTATTGATGGTAAAATCTACATCATCCGTAACAACCAAACCTACACAGTAACCGGTCAAGAGGTCAAATAGCATCTTATACCGTTTTGGGCGTTAATCCTCCAAGCATCTTTTCCAAGCGACACCCGCAAAGTGTCGCTTTTTTATGCCCCAATCCCAACCCTCACAACCTGCACAAAACTGCATTATCCCACTTTATCCTGCATTAAACTGCACTAAACTGTAGAAAAGTCTCACCGCCATTCCGCAATGCAGTAATTTTGCATCGTTTTTCGGTGAGATAGGATAATGAGCCAACGGAGCGTCTATCGTTTTACCCTCAGTTTCAGCGGCTCAAAAAGGGATAACTCCGAAAGACTATGCGCATAATAACCCAAAAACTTTAACAACCTAAAACTTTAACAATTATGAGCAAGATTAAACTCGAAGCCCCATTCAAGGCTTTTCGCGGTAAGATTTGCAAACACTCCGACATCATCTACAAGAAGATGAAACAGACGCAGTACACCTCGCAAATCTGCAACCAGAAGCGATTAAGCCGCACCGAGAAACACCCTGTGAGTGTTTCTCGGAGTAAATGCGGCGCGCGAGTGAGCGGAGCGAACATAGAACACCTTATTATGTAGGCTTTTGGGCAACCTATGCCAATGGGCGTTACAATTACACCGATGGCGATGAAACCGATTTCGCACGATGGCCGTTCCCTGTTAGGGACAGCGTGGAAATCGACCTTGATTGGACGGTCTATCAGAACGAAGAATTTACCTTGCGTATCGGTAACGGCACAGATGAGGTCAATACTCACAAGTATTTCCCTGCTATCGACCCGACACGCAAATATACCATTAAGTTCCTTGCCGACAGTATTCCCAACCCAAGAGCCAAGTTCTTTATTCACGGCAATCAGTATCATAGTATTCTATATGCCATCCATTAGAATTTTGTTTTAGTACAGCCGGAAGGAACTTCCGCAGGCTTGAAAAATTTTGGTTTACAGACATTTTTTTTTCTCCCATTTTTCTTGCCGAAATAGGGAGTCAAACTAACATCATTTTTAACCGCTCCAAAAATTTTTTTTGGCTGATTTTTGGCTGAATTTTGGCTGATTTTATAAAATCAGCCAAAATTCAGCCAAAAA
>CAKZZM010000157.1 GCA_937885465.1 uncultured Bacteroidales bacterium | reverse complement strand
CCGCCACACGCCGCAGCAAACCTGCCCTGAATCCTGACTTTTGACTTTCGACTTTCGACTTTCGACTTTCGACTTTTGCCTTTCGACTTTCGACTTTTGCCTTTCGACTTTCGACTTCGGACTCCTGACTTTGTTTTCCTATACGGATACTATAGGGATACTTATAGGATAGCGTACTCATGCCCCCATCGATTTGCGCACTTGTCTGCGCACTTGTTTGCGCACTTGCCTGCGTATCGGTTTGCACACCGATTATCCTATTCCAAACTGATTTAAGATTAAGAAAATTTGTTTTCATATCTTTGAGTTTTTTATTATTATTCGTTGGTGATAATGTTATATTTCTAATGTGTCATTACTTAATGTGTTGTTAATAATTTCATGATAGACGGCGGTCTCTGATATTTTGGTAATTGTGGTGACCTTACAGCCCCCATCCTTAGACGAAGCTCCGCAATGATAGATTGTCTCATGGTCGGTGTTGTAATCTAAGATGATATATCTATCGTGAAAAGTACGATTGGCACAAATGAACTTAATGGTTATTTCGGGATACTGATGTGTAAAATCATCTAACTCAGATTTGTGCAAAAGATGATTCACATTATCTGAAATAATTGTTACATCAACTTTTTTGTCAATATCCTTGAATAAAACTAATGTCTTTAGTCCTATGTAATTATCAATTATGATGATACTATATTTCGCATTTGAGTATATTTGCCGGTAAGCAATATCTGCTTCTACCGGTTGACCGCTAAGAATAAGCCATCCTTCCCGAGCAGCAGGTCGCTGAAAATCCAACAAAATCTCAGATAATTGCGATTGCGTTACTACATCCGACATATTACTTGCCAAGGTCGCCACTTTATTATTTATTTCATTGATAGACTTCCGAACTAATGCAATGTTGTGTGTGTTAGTTTGCGTTTGCAATGACAGTTGAATGTATTCTCGCTCTTGTAAATAATCTTTGTTCGTAACGATATAGTCTTTCATTTGTTTAAACAAACGGATAAGTGCTTTACTTTGACGTATTGCCAAATCACCTCGTAATATGGTCATTAGCATATAAATTCCTTGTTCAGTAAATACATAAGGATTATATCGTCTTCCGCCTTTTTTGTTTGAGGTCAAAAAATTTGACCTCAAACCAACTGACCGATTATTCTTTTGTTGCAGCATTAACTGTGTAGTACTTTGCCATTCTTGTGCTTCTTCATCAGTTAGCTGAAACATAAAATCTTCGTCAAACTTATCTATATTGTTTTTTACTTGTTGATTAAAAGCTTTAGTTGTATAACCATAAATCTTAGCCAAATCAGAATCCATCACTACCTGTTCGTTTCTTACAATGTGAATAAGCCCCTCAACGATTGTTCGTTTACAGTTGCTACTTCAAATTTGGTAGGTTCTGATTGAATATGTTGGTTCGCACTACTCATAAATAATTGTTCTGTACCTTGAGACATTGTTGTTAGTTGTTGTATCCTAAGTTTGTTATTATTCTGTTAAGGCGTTATTCCCGTTCTTTTCATTATCATCTTTTGGCGGCAGATAATCACTTGCGCGTTTGCTTGTTATCACCCCTCTGCCGAGTGATGTCTCTAACTGTTCACGTGCCACACGAGCTACTTCTCCACCTTCTTTGGCAATAGCGGCATTCTCATTAAAGCCTTGCGGATTACGTTGCTGACTGAGTTCTGTTGCGGACGCTTCGGCAAGAGTGTTGAGAGCCAACTCTACATTGGTCATATTGTCTCTGAGATTCTCTTTGCGCAAGCCTTTCAGGTGTTTATACTCTTTGGTTTTCATCCCACTCCAAGCCTGTGTCAGTATATCTGTCAACGAAGCAAATTGCAACCCTTCTTCCATTCCGCCACGTTTCCACTCATCGGTCAGTTCTTTGCGAACCTCAATGGAACGTACACGCTGGTTAATCCAGTTCTCCGAATATCCCAAACGGCGATAGTCCGTCACGGCCTGCTGAATACTCAGTTCCGGGTCTTGCAACTGGTCAATACGTTCACGCGCCACACGAGCAATCCATTGTTTCAGAGGCTCGGCTTTTTTAGACGGAATAGACTGGATAATACGGAGAAGCTGCTCTGTATCAGCCACATCGGTCTTGCGCATTTTCCCGTCTGTAGCTTGTAATTTCAATTGCTTACATTTTGTAAGCAGTTCATTTGCTCCCTCCTCACGGAGACGTTTTTTCAGTACTGCCCAGTAGGTACTTGCACCGCGTGCCGTTGGTTGGTCGGTCAGAACTTGGATAACATCAGTCACTGAAAACCAATACTTTTCTTCCATATCGTCCCAGACGACCCGTACTTGTTTTTCGTCAAACAACTTTATTGCCGGATATTCTGCCATATATTTTACTGTTTTCAATATCTTTAATAGTTTCAATCAATTTCTGCAACGATGTCGCAGAAATGTTTGTTCCCGAATTAACTTTCTCCTTTCATCTTTCACTTTTCGCCTTTCACATCCCTCACATCTGCGACACGCCATGCTTTTGGAAAACGCTAAAGAATAGCGTCTCTACCATGCGTTGGTTATCCTATTCCAAACTGATTTAAGATGCGAAGAATTTGTTTTCATCTTAGTATGAATTTATATTCGTTGTTAGTAAATGATTATCGTTGTTTTTATGATTATTCGTTGTGATCATCATTGTTTTATGATTATCGTTCCCGTCGCATTCCCCCTCGGTAGAGACGGTGTTCTTCACCGTCTCTCAAATCATCACATTTCCCCCTCGGTAGAGACGGTGTTCTTCACCGTCTCTCAAATCATCACATCATTTTTTTCGTTTTCTTGAGAGACGGTCGAAAAGACCGTCTCTACCGCGTCGGTTTTCACCGTCTCTACCGCGTGTCACCGTCATTAACGGATTTATTCGCGTTGTTTAATTTATCCTCTGCCCATTTTGCAACATTATTTCTGATATAATACTGTGTCTCACTATATTGTTCCGCACTACGTATTATCGTATCGAAATAACGTTCCTGCCAATCAAAAGGTATATCATTGCTTCTCGCATACATCGTTATTGCCCTTTTCAATCCTGACACCACGATAGATAAACCGCTTCGTTTTTGTTCGGTGTGTACCATTTCGTGATTATGTGATGCCGTTGGGGCATCTTCGGAAAGATGTAACAACAGATGTATATGGTTAGGCATTACCTCCGACTCACATACGTCAACATACGGATAGAAACGTTTCAGATTGTCAATTGTCTCTTTTGCAAATTCGCCCACCGGCGACAGATGCATCTTATCGTTGGTTATATATCCAAAATAATATCTCCTTTGTTTGGTGCATATCACCACATGATAAAAACCTTCCCCATAACCCCTGTCTTGCCATCGTGTGGTCGATATTCTGTATTTCTCTTGATATAACAATGGATTGAAATCCATAAACCTTGTATTATAAAATTAACATCGCATTTTCCCTCAATTCCCATTGTCTTTCGTTCCCATCGCATTTCCCCTCGGTAGAGACGGTGTTCTTCACCGTCTCTCAAATCATCGCATCGTTTTCGTTCTTGAGAGACGCTAAAGAATAGCGTCTCTACCGCGTCGGTTTTCACCGTCTCTCAAATTATCATTGTATTATGTTTATCGTCCCCATCGCATTCCCCCTCGGTAGAGACGGTGTTCTTCACCGTCTCTCCATCATTACATCGTTTTCGTTCTTGAGAGACGCTAAAAAATAGCGTCTCTACCGCGCGTCGGTTTTCACCGTCTCTACCGTGCGTTGATTATTCTATTCCAAACTGATTTAAGATTAAATTTATTTGTTTTCATCTTAGTATGAATTTATATTCGTTGGTATTATATTCTATTTCTTTTTCTTGCGTTTGATGGTGTGTTTCATCTTAAAGACTGCGAGATTAATCTCAAACTCCGTTTCTGTACCCGTGGTATCAAGTTGACTGCCTATCACATCGCTAATTATCTCACCTGTACGTTTCATTAGGGATTTTTGTTCTACTTCGTTCTCCGTTTGTTGCATTTCATTCATGGTTCTTACCAATTCGCGTACTTCGGCGAAAGTCTCTATAATAGCCGAGGTGGTAGCAACTGCTTGTTTGCTCTTCAATATTGTGGCTAACATATATAACCCCTTTTCAGTGAAAGCAACAGGCAGATAACGCACTTTACTCAAACTTAATTGTTCTTGCTCTGTAGTATTATTTGCGGTGAAAAATTTTAACCGCAAATCTCTATTCTCCTGTTCATCAATACGAAAGATGTAACCTTGGGGGAATTTCTCCGGGTTGTTTCTCACAGCACGATTCACATCTTTTGTTTCCACACCATAAAGCGTAGCCACATCACGGTCAAGCAATACCGGAATATCACGCAAGATTATTATCTTATCTTTTACATCATCCATCGTCACCATTGTGACAGGAGTTGCCTCTTCTTGTTTTGCAATCTGTTTGGCTGTATGTTTTGTTGTCCTACTATTTGCCATAATCGGTTGATATTTGTACTATATTTGTATCTATTCATATTTACTTTCCCCCACCCTGGGACGCGGACGGCCCGTCCGCGATACTCCTTTCACCTTTCACTTTTCACCGGCGATGGTGCAACCCATACCTGCGCATTGACGACAAACCACCTTATTATGTGGGGATCAAATCTTTCCTCTTTTTTAACATATACAATACAGCAAACAGCACCAACGTCAATGTGGCGGGACCTATCGGTGCTCTATTTTCCTCATCTGCGTCGCCTTGCGTTGTGAAGACGCCTGCACTATAGGTGCCTATCTGCTCGCCCTCCGAGTTATACACGGCCCCCGTCGTGGTGTTCCATGTTCCTGTCTCACCTGTCTCGCTGTCGCCCCATAGTCCACTATCGAGGAACTGCTTCGCCCCTCGTCTGCTGCGGTCTGCCGTCTCGTCTTGCAAAGTTACGGAGAGAGAGCGGCTATTACTGATCGAAGCGAGTGAGGGTATAGAGGTTGAATATCCGCCATAGCTGACAGATGAAGCAGACGAACTGCTGTATCCGCCTGCTGATTGTCCGCCATACGCCATACCACCGCCACTGCTATACGAGTTAAGCGTCTGTCTCGACTGCAAGGCAGTCAGGCCGCTACCTACGCCCCCTGCGTTACCTCCGCCGAAACTGCCCCTATAGGAATAGGCAACAGGAGCTGAGGCACCGACCTGACTGATAGGCGACCGGTACGACGAGGCGGACGACATATTAGGAGACGAGAAGGTAGCCCCTGCATGTGGTGCTGTCATCACATCACCACCATTATAGATACGGCGGAAGCGATAACGAATATGCTTCTGCTGCACCTGCGGACTCTGAACAGATACCCTACTACTTTGATCGTCAAAGATGTCGTGCGCTACGCGTACACCTGAAAAACCGACAATAGCAATAAGAACGGGGATAACAATATACGCCAATTGTTCCCCGAAAGGAGTTTTGTGTTTGTATTTCATGGTATTTAACCTTAATTTAAAGGTTTACAGCAAGACCTGCATCGGTCTTACCCCTATTTTATTTTCTATCGATTTATTTGTTTTTTTCTATCGATTTCTTTGCTTCTGCCTCAAGTTTATTAATCTCTTTTCTGAGATTCTCAGGCAGTTCTTCGCCATCGCGCAATACGCACTCGTGGCATTTCATATCTAATGTGTACATACGTCCAACGCAGTAGTTCGACCTGCCGCAGCCGGCGTGATAATGCGGGTCTGCCTGCACATGATTGACGAAGTCAGGATCTTTGATTAGCACATGCGCTATCTGGAAGAGGTCGAAACCCTCCTGCATTATCTGCTCGCAGTTATCGCCCGACTGCACGCCACCTACATATATCAAAGGTACATCTTTTATCTCCTCTTGAAAACGCTTTGCTTTGTCCATGAAATAGAGTTCTCGGAAAGGCTGCGTCGGCATCATTATCGGTCCTACGCCGGGCAGGTGCAGTGCCGCTTTCAGCCACCAGAACGAGCGCATAGGCATATAATGTGCAAGCGTCTTGATAGGCATTGCGCCGCCGAGTATGGTCATTGGTGAAGCACTGACCGTGCCGCCCGAAAGGATGATACCGTGCACCTTGTGCTTCGCTATCTCCTTGGCGACACGAATACCCTCTTCTATATCCGAACCGCGCCGGCAGTCGTCCCACATATTTGTCTTGACCACAACAGCCATATCGTCTCCTGCATGCAGCATAACCTCGTCAAGCACCTCGTTAAGAAATCGCACACGATTCTCAAACGAACCGCCATACTCATCGTGGCGATGATTAGTACGAGGCGAGATGAACTGCGAGATAAGGTAGGCGTGCCCGGCATGTATCTCCACGCAGTCGAAACCCGCCTCACGGCAGAAATCCACTGCCTCGCCGAATTTCTTTACCAGTTGCTTGATCTCCTTCACCTTCAGCCGCCTATGGATAGTCGGCGAATAGAGATTCAGACCATTGGAAGCACTGACGGGCAGACAGTGGCAGGTGTAGAAATGCGTCATATTGCCGCAATGTCCTAACTGTATCGAGGCTTTGGCTCCTTCCTTATGAATAGCGTCCGTCAGCCTCTTCAACCCGGGCAGTGCCTCAGAACGAACATATAGTTGCCCATCAAAACTGACACCACTCATATCCACCGCACAGTAGGCGACCGTCGTCATACCCACCCCGCCATGAGACACGCTCACATGGTAATTATACAAGTCATCCGTCGGCATATTGCCGCGACACATATTCTCAAACGCCGCACTGCGAATAAACCTATTCCGCAGCGTAATAGGACCTAACTGATAAGGAGTAAAAAGTTTTGACATTGTTTCGGTATAAATGCTCGGCTGATAAGCCGAGAGTTAAACAAGTAAAATGCTATGTGTAGCCGTTTAAGGAGCCGCTTAAGGAGCTGCTGTCATTTAATACACAAACGGAAAGACGCGCTTCAGCTTCGGACGACGAGCGTGAAACTCATCAGCAAATTCTTTCTCGTATTTATGATAAATGGAATTAGCACGCGGCACGAGGTTAGCGAAGGTAAACCATGCGAATACTAATCCGGCTATCGACCATGTCATAATTGCCCAACCGACCCATTCTACTATCTCACCAAAATAATTGGCGGAAGTAACATATTTGTATAGCCCGCCGGCGGGCAGATAGTGCTTTGAGTCACCCGGCTTGCGAAGATGGCGAATAACATAATCGGAGTGCCAGTTAATAGCCATTCCCACTAAGAAAATCACCACACCGGCTATAAACTTGGGATTTTGCAGCCAGGCGTTGCTATAGAGATTAGCATAAAGCGGATTGTTCGGAGCCAGTTCGAATAGGAATTTCCCCTGTATAAAGCCGTTGATAAGATTAAAGATTATCGATAGTCCCATTATCACTATCGGCATCCGCCCGTTACCGCGCATAAGCATCGGTCCGATAAAAGAACGGTGAAAATAATGCAATTCGAACAGAAGGAAGAATATCAGATATGTAGCCTCGCACCTCACCTCACTCTTCGCCCAAAAGAACAAAACAAGGAGGAACACGGGGCACTCCATCAAGCACCAACCTACTCGGTTATTGATCGCCGGCCCCCACTTCTCCGTTACCATCTTACCATAGCCCGCATCAACGAAATATAGGATTACAAACACTATAATTCCTACGAGAATCATGATATAACATAAATCGTAAAATTCTTCCATAAGCGTATTATTTTATCTGTTCTGACAACCTAAGCAGCCGAATTCGGCAAGTTACACCATAACATTTTATGCAAATATACCTTTTTTTTAAAAATAAAACAATAAATTTTATTTTTTTTCAAAAAAAAAATTCAAAATTGTGCGAAATAGACATTAAAGTATTATCTTTGCGCATAGCACTTGTATTTTTATTACGGAGTATGTCGGTCTGCCGCACTTTTAGTGAGGAAAGTCCGGGCAACAGAGAGCACCGTACAGGTTAACGGCCTGCAGGCAGTGATGTTTGGTCAATGGAACAGCGACGATGGCAGCCTTGGCGAGTTTCGGCGCACGGGAGTGTGCCGCGGCTAAGAAGGGAGCATATACGCTTCGCATACGAAGGCTGATGAAACGGCTACACTACGGGTTGCAATTCCGAGTAAACCGACGTTTGAGCGTTGCTCGCGCGAGCCGGAGGGTAGGAAGCAAGAGAGGTGGGCAGTAATGTCAGTTGTGAGGGACACGTCCCTTACTCAGCCACCCGAGATTAATGGCAGACAACAATACAGAACCCGGCTTATAGGCATGCTCCGTTTTTTTACGCAAACAATGAACAAGTTACTGAAAATATATAAGTTTGCAACGCAGGATATATGGCGGATGACGGTGCGCGGCACCAACCGCAAGCGCGACATCGCGCTGCAAACGATAAAAACAATAATTTTGTCTGTCAGAGGTTTTTCTGACGACGATATCAATATGCGGGCGAACTCCCTCACCTATTCGCTTATGTTCGCCGCAGTACCTATCTTGGCTTTTATAGTGGCTATAGGGCGAGGCTTCGGCTTTGAGAAAGTGATAGAAGAGTATCTTAACAACTCTTTTCTCGGACAGTTCGACATAGTGCCGACAATAATGGAGTTTGTGCAACGGTACCTCGAAACAGCGCAAGGGGGTGTTTTCATCGGTGTCGGTCTGATCATCTTGCTCTGGGCTGTATATTCCTTCTTTCAAAATGTAGAATCATCGTTCAATAAGATTTGGCAAGTAGGCAAGAGTCGTTCCGTCTTTCGACAATTAACTAATTATCTTACCATTCTGCTACTCATCCCGATACTGCTGATAGTATCATCCGGTATCAGCATTTTCTTAAACACGCAGATGGCTGAGTTGGCTTTCTTCTCCGATGGTCATGTTAAAGAATTCATAGCGAAGAGCATCCCGTGGATAATGTCGTGGGTGATGTTTTTCCTTATGTACTATATCATCCCCAACACTCGCGTCAATTTCGTCAGCGCACTCATTCCCGGAGTGTTGGTAGGCACCATGGTGCAGTTACTGGAAATAGCAACGGTCTATTTCATTATGTTCCTCTCCCGTACGAGCATCGTCTATGGTGTGTTTGCAGCCATACCGTTGTTACTGATGTGGCTGCAATGGACATGTCTGCTCATCCTTTTCGGAGCAGAGATGAGTTATGCCATACAGAACAACGAGAGTTTTGACTTCGAGACTGATGTGCGCCACATGTCGCGCCGCTACAAAGACTATCTGACTCTCTATGTCTATTGGCAGATAGTGAAACGCTTTGAAGCAGCTGAGCCGGCAGTGGACGCGAAGTGGTTAGCAAAAACCAACAACCTGCCTCTGCGTATCGTCAACCAACTGCTCAGTCGCCTGTGCGAGGTGAAACTGCTGTCTGCAATAATGAGCGAGGATGAGAAAGAGGAAACGAAATATCAGCCGTCATCAGATATCAGCACTCTCACTATCGGCACCTTCTTCTCCCGCATCGATGCACAAGGCAGTGAGCTGTTCCTGCCTAACCTGCCCGACAATATGCGCGACTTCTGGACCCGCTGGAAAGAACTGAAGCAGGCTGACTATGACATGAACACCACCTTAGTGAAAGACCTATAGACTACTGCCGAAAGCATACCGCTTATGCTTTTATACGTTACAGGCAAAAGTCCTAAATAAAAAAACACCTACTATACAATGAAAAAAACATTCTTTTTGATTTTCCTCGCATTAGGAAGTCTTTTCATTCAATCTCAGGCACGGGATAACGCCAAAAACGATATCCGTCGTGTAGAACCTCTCAACTGGTGGACGGGCATGAAAACGCCACTCACCATTATGGTCTATGGCGATAATCTCGCAGACTCCGAAGTGTTGATACAGAAGCAAGTAGGCAAACGCATACGCCCTACCGACGGACTGATACTGCGCGGACAGCACAATGCCGAAAACCCCAACTACCTGTTTATTGACCTCTATGTCCGCGAAGCAGGCGACTATATCATCAATTTGAAGAAAGGCAGAAAATCGACCAAGTTCACCTATCATATAGGCGAAAGGCGCGAAGGCTCTGCGCAGCGCAAGAGTTTCACGGAAGCAGATGTCATCTATCTTATCATGTCCGACCGCTTCGTCGATGGCGATCCCTCGAATAACTCCACCGCCGACACCCGCGAGAAATGCAATAAGGAGTCGCTCGACGGACGCTGGGGCGGAGATATACAAGGTATCATCAACTCGCTGGACTACATATCCTCACTCGGTGCCACCGCTATATGGCCTACCCCGCTACTGCTCGATGACGAAGAGGCTTGGTCATACCACGGATACGCCTGCTCCGACTACTATCATATAGACCCGCGCTTCGGCACTAACGAACTGTACAAAGAGATGGTCAAAAAAGCACATGAGAAAGGCCTGAAAATCATTATGGATATGGTGCCTAACCACTGCGGACTTGCCCACTGGTGGATAAACGACCTGCCATACCAAAACTGGATTCACCAATACCCCTCTTTCACGCAGACCAACAACACTTTCTCCACTAACTACGATCCGTGCGCATCGCAGTACGACCGCAACCTCAACGAGAGCGGCTGGTTCGACTCACACATGCCCGACATGAACCTCGATAACCACGACCTGCTGCACTACTTCAGATTGTGGGCTATATGGTGGATCGAAGAGATGGATATCGACGGACTGCGCGTGGATACATACCCGTATAACGAGAAACGCCCTGCCGCCAATTGGTGCAAGGCGATAAGAAACGAATATCCTAATATCAATATCGTCGGTGAATGTTGGACACGCCCCGTCAGCGAGGTCGCCTATTGGCAGGCTGACCACCACAATGCCGACGGCTTCAACTCTAACCTGCCATCGGTGATGAACTTCCCGTTAGAAGAAGCTATCCGTCAGGCTTTAGAGAACGACGGCAGCGGCTGGGGCAACGGACTGACAAGAGTATATGATGCCGTGGCACAAGATTATCAATATGCCAATATCAATAATACCCTACTCTTCCTCGGTAACCACGATATGGAGCATATCACCGATGTGGTCAAAGATGCCGATTTGCGACGCGTCCGCATTGCCTCTACTCTACTCGCCACACTACACGGCACACCGCAAATCTTCCAAGGCGACGAATACGGGCAGAGAAGCGCAGATATGAATCGAGGACATTCAGGACTACGCCAACCTCTGCGCTCGCCCGAACAATGGACAAAAGAGCAAAAAGAACTATTCGATTATCAATCAGCACTGCTACATTTCCGCAAAGAACATAAGGCACTGCAAAACGGCAAACTGACTCATTTCATGAGTCGCAACAATACTTACGCCTATTTCCGATACAACGAAGAGGAGGCTGTCTTCATCTTCCTCAATGCCGCCGAAGAAGATAGGCAGATACCCGTTTCTCACTACAAAGAAATTTTAGACCAATACGGCTATAGCGGTACGGACATCATCACAGGCAAACAAGTAGAACTGAAAGACGGCATGAATATTTCCCCGCTTTCCACCTTAGTTGTACAACTAAATAAACATTAGATGCCGATTGCTGCCTTGCTCTGCAGAAACCCCTAACACCAACTGTTAGCGATTCGTCATGTGATATCATTGCCGAAGCATAGTTTTGCTCAAAGCTTAAGTTCAACTTGGAAGTGCAAAAATGATGATGCTTTCAGTCCTCCACGCGTGGAGGACTGAAAGCGG